>DATGNG010000226.1:0-10797 GCA_035306865.1 Sphingobacteriaceae bacterium | reverse complement strand
CGGAGGCCCCGGCTTTGAAGGAATCGCCAATCTGTCGGCTTTTGTCCACAATGGTGGGGTGCTGCTGCCTTTTGACAATTCTTCCATGCTGGTTTCCCAGACCGGAATTGGCAGGGAGCTGAATGTGGCAAATACTTCAGGGTTGAATCACCCCGGTTCAATTGTACGGGTGAGGGCCCGTCATCCGGACAGTAAAATATTGTATGGTTATCCCGAAGTATTTGAAATTTTCAGAGGCAATGGTCCTGTGCTTTCCGTGAACCAGCAAAACAGGGCTTTGATGGTTCTTCAATATGGTGTCCAGGTTCCGAAGGCCGATATTCCATATTCGGGTGAGATTTTGGGTGGTAATGCCGAAATTCCGGCCAGTCAACATGTGGCCGGAATGGAGGAAGGCAGGTATAATGCAAAGGATTATCCTTACTTAGTATCCGGAATGGTGCAAAATCAGGAACAAATCCTCGGTCAGGGAGCTGTTTTTAATGTGCCGGTTGGAAAAGGAAGGCTGATCGCCTTTACGTTCAATCCCATGCACCGATACCTGACCCACCACAATATGTCCATGGTTTGGAACACCCTGATTAATTGGGAGAGTCTTTAAAGGTACAAGGTTGCATTTCTCGGATTTGAAATTCCGCAAAAACCGGATCAAGTACAAAACCTGTGGACTGGCTAAAAAAATCAGATACTTGTGCGATATCAATTTCTTCTTTCCCCAAATTCATGCAAATTTGGGGAAAGTTGTTTTAGCGAAAACACTCTTTCCGAGAAATGAATTCATTTCTCGGAAAGAGTGAAACCTGTGAAAGGAGTGGTTTAAAAAAGATATAAATTAACACAAGATATTAGAGGAAGTAATCCGGGTTAAATAATCCAATAACCTGATTTCTTTCCGCACCAGGTGAATCAAGAAGATTCCAAATCCGATCAAAAATCCGGAACCACTGATGACACAGAACCAAAACATCGCTGTGCTCAGATTTGTGTTAAATCCCGGAAACAGCAACACCGGCTCCCCCTTTCCTTTTATAACCACGTCAAATGCTTTCTGCCCCTGCACGGGAAGAGAAAATAAACACAAGGCAATCAAGGCAATCGATAATAAAGTTTTCATGATGTTTGAATTTTAAGTTTTCCCTATTGATTCAACACCATGAAAATTGTTGCAAGAAAAATCGAAGTATTTTTAGATATAATTGTAACTAATTAATTATCAGAAGAAAAGAACAATTAAAATAAAACCTGTAACTGCGAGTATCAAGAATGCAAGGGCACCAATTCCAACAGCTCTCCATCCGGAATAAAAAGCCCCACCGGATTCTCGATGGATTTTCAGATGCGCTCCCTGGATCCTCGACACGATCAGGTAGGTAAGCCCTGTATAAATCAATGGGATCAACGCATTCGGGATTTTATCGATCGTCTCTTCCGGAAGGGAAAACAATCCTGCCAACAGCAAGATGGTTGCTACAATTCCAATGACGAGTGATTTGTTTGCATGCTCAGGTTGCTCTAATACTTCATAATTTTTCTTTATCAAATATCCTGCAGCAAGTGGTCCGCCAAAGTAGGTTGCGATCGCAATTGCTCGTTGTGAGTAAAATCTTTTTGTTCTTTCCATATACGCTAAATTGACACATGTTCATCGATGATATTCCAAAGTTATAAAAAAAAATCCCCGTAAGTTTTATTGCAAAATTATTTAATATATAGAAATAATATTTATAAATAAATAACTAATCATTTCATAATTTTACTTATATTTGCGTATATAGATTTTTATTGTATTAAATAGAAATAAAATTGTTTTACAAACACATACGATGCCAAGAAGAAAGGATGATATTTTATTGAAGAGTGCCTTTGAGGAAGCTTTCCCGGATCTGCTGCGTTTTTACTTTGACGAAGCGGATGCCATTTTTGATATGGATAGGGGCTTCGAGTTTCTGGACAAGGAATTGAGCGAGTTGTTCCCCGAACTGGAAAAGAAAGGCGGCAACCGCTTCGTGGATATGCTGGTGAAGACTTTTCTGAAGGACGGCACGCAGGAATGGATATTGGTGCATCTGGAAATAGAGGGCAGAAGCTCCGCACAATTTCCGGCACGCATGTTCCAGTATTTCATCCGGATTTACGACCGGTATGGTGTTGACATAGCGGCTTTAGCAGTGTTTACGGGCAACGAGAAACAGAAACGTCTCAATGTGTTCCATAAATCATTCTTAGGTACAGAAATCAGCTACCGTTATAACACCTACCACATCCTGGACCATTCGGAGGCGGAACTATTGGCCCGGGACAATCCCTTTTCGTTGATCGTATTGGCGGCGCAGAAAGCCTTGTTGATGGGCAAGATACCCGAGCAGGAGCTTGCCGAACACCGGTTGACCGTGGCAAAGGCATTGATATACAGCAAAAAGTACGATCATGAACGGATTGTTCGCTTTTTGTATTTTCTTAAACGATTTGTTTACATTGAAAATCCCGAAATTAATCGTAACTTTGATAATCAGATTAATAAATTAACAGGAAAGGAGGACACTATGGGTATTATGGAAACCATAAAAAAATTGGATTTCGAAGAAGGTATTGAAAAGGGTAAAACAGAAGTTGTTTCCAATCTTTTGGATACAGGCAAGTTTACTGTGTCTGAAATCGCAAACTTCGCCAACGTATCCGAGGCCTTTGTGAGAACGATCAAAAAGGAACTGAAGAAATAAGCGGCTTTCACGAACGCTTTTTACCATTATACAGGGGGCTTATGCCTCCTTTTTTGTTTCCTGACCGAACCCCTTATGCCACTAACAAGCTGCCACGTAGTACGGTTCGTTATGGATGATGGCAACTATCTAAAGTTATAAAAAAATCCCCGCTTACCGATTCAGGCAAGCGGGGATTTTCACTATAGACAGATCAAAAATCCTGCGTTCTGACGCGCTTAGCTCTTGTCGTCTTTCACTTCTTCGTACTCCACGTCGGTCACATCGTCACCTCCGCTGCCTTCTGCCTGTCCAGCGGATGCCGCTGGATCCTGACCTGCAGCACCTGCATCACCCGACGCCTGGTACATATCCTCAGACGCGACATTCCAGGCATTCTGGAGTTCGGTTTGAGCAGCGTCAATTGCTGCGAAATCTCTGGCCGCATGAGCATCCTTCAACTTTTTCAATCCTTCTTCGATGGGCGCTTTTTTGTCAGCTCCGATCTTGTCTCCATATTCCTTCAATTGCTTCTCAGTAGAAAAAATCAGGGCATCAGCTGCGTTCAGCTTATCCACTTCTTCTTTCGCGATACGGTCCGCTTCTGCATTGGCCTCTGCCTCCTGCTTCATTTTCTGAATTTCTTCATCGGACAATCCGGAAGACGCCTCGATACGAATCTTCTGTTCCTTACCTGTAGCTTTGTCTTTGGCAGATACATGCAGGATACCGTTGGCATCAATATCAAAAGTAACTTCGATCTGAGGGACTCCACGTGGTGCAGGTGGGATACCATCCAGGTGGAAACGTCCAATGGTACGGTTTTGATTGGCCATTGGCCGCTCACCCTGCAAAATATGGATCTCTACCGATGGCTGATTGTCCGAAGCCGTGGAGAATACTTCCGACTTCTTACTTGGAATGGTGGTGTTTGCTTCGATCAACTTGGTCATCACACCACCCATGGTTTCAATACCCAATGAAAGTGGAGTCACATCCAGCAACAATACATCTTTTACCTCACCTGTCAATACACCTCCCTGTATCGCAGCACCCAAAGCTACAACCTCATCCGGATTCACCCCTTTGGAAGGTTCTTTACCAAAGAAATTTTTCACTGCATCCTGAATAGCCGGGATACGGGTAGAACCTCCAACTAAAATGATCTCATCAATATCGCTGGTTGAGTAACCTGCATTTTTCAATGCTGATTTACAAGGCTCGATAGTCCTTTTGATCAGGTTGTCCGCCAGCTGCTCAAATTTTGCCCGGCTCAGCGTCCGCACCAGGTGTTTGGGCCCGGTCGCATCCGCAGTGATATAAGGCAGGTTGATTTCGGTAGAAGAAGCACTGGAAAGCTCGATTTTTGCTTTTTCAGCCGCCTCTTTCAGCCTTTGCAAAGCCATAGGATCCTTGCTCAGATCGAAACCGCCATTTTCATTTTTAAATTCGTCATTCAGCCAGTCAATCACGACCTGGTCAAAATCATCCCCACCCAAGTGAGTGTCACCGTCAGTGGATTTAACCTCGAAAACCCCGTCACCCAACTCCAGGATGGACACGTCATGCGTACCGCCACCACAGTCGAATACTACGATCTTCATGTCTTTGTTGGTCTTGTCCAGACCATAGGCAAGGGCAGCAGCCGTTGGCTCGTTGATGATTCTTTTGACGTTCAGACCAGCGATTTCACCCGCCTCTTTAGTGGCCTGACGTTGTGCATCATTGAAATATGCCGGTACAGTAATCACGGCTTCAGAAACTTCCTGTCCGAGAAAATCCTCAGCAGTCTTTTTCATTTTCTGCAAAATCATGGCAGAAATTTCCTGTGCCGTGTATTTACGGTCGTCAATTTCGATACGGGGTGTGTTATTTTCCCCTTTTACCAATTTGTAAGGAACCCGATCAACTTCCTTTGCCACCTCATCATAGGTTGAACCAATAAAGCGTTTAATAGAATAAATGGTCTTATTTGGATTCGTGATAGCCTGGCGTTTTGCCGGGTCACCTACTTTCCGTTCCCCATTTTCTACAAAAGCCACAATGGAAGGAGTGGTACGTTTCCCCTCATTGTTGGCAATCACTACCGGTTCATTTCCCTCCATAACGGCAACACATGAGTTGGTAGTCCCTAAGTCGATTCCAATAATCTTTGACATATTATGCGTTTTTTATTTTGCGAATTTTATTATTTTAAATCTATATACAATCTTGTTATCAAGGCTTGTGCCAAGCTACCCTGTCATAGGGTTCAATGGGTGAATGCTGACAATGTGTCATTTTTTCCTTTCCTTCACATGCAATTTCTATATTAATATTTCGTATTTTTGCGGTAAATTGACATTTTTATAGAAATGGAATTAAGTATATACTTGAATCAATTCGAAGAAATTCTGAACGCTGACCAGCCCTCGGCACCCTACGATGAAGAGGAGTATTTTCAGTACACCAAGATGAATTGGGCGCGGACCAACCGCTGGTTGAAAAAAGGCCAGGTGGATCCCGGGGTCCAGGAAGTAGTAGAAGCGATTGATAAGGCGCAGCATTGGATTGTGATCACTGAACCCTGGTGTGGGGATGCGGCGCAATGTCTGCCCTTTATATACTTTTTGTCAGAGCTCAATCCCAAAATAAAGCTGGAAATTGTCCTTCGTGATCAACCTCCTTTTTTGATAGAACAATATCTCACCAATGGCACTAAATCTATTCCCAAACTGATTATTCGGGATGGGAATGGAAATGATCTGGCAGTTTGGGGACCCCGTCCAAAACCCGCCCAGGAACTTTTTGAATCCATGAAGGCAGAGGAAAGAGATTTTGAGGAGATCAAGGAAGAGTTGCAGAAATGGTATAATAAAGACGCCGGACTGTCCGTGCAACAAGAGATTGCTGATTTATTGGCTCAATGATACAATTTTTAAAAGAAAGTACTTTTGCGGTCAATGATGTGATCCGAAAATCCTGGTTGGTATTGAAGTCCAACTATTTTTCCATTGCTGGCCTGTGCTTAAGTCTGTTCATTACCTCCAATGCTTCAGGAGTTTTGGCTTTTTACCTTCAGGATGTCAGCCCTGCGCTGAGTTATTTCATGGCCTTTCTTTTTGTGGTTGCTTATTTCGGCATACAGCTCACACTTTTCAAATATATTTTCAGGCTGATCGATAGGCAGGAGAAAATCAGGCTCAGCAGAACCATTCCGACTACACGTGAAATGGCACGTTTCTTTATGGCTATGCTGATTGCGATTTTATTGATTTTGGCCTCCTACCTGATTGTATCTGTCCTTGCCTGGCCACTGATTTATTTGTTTGGGGTGGGATTGGTTGTCAATGCAACCATTGTGGTAGCGGCATTTTTCACTCTTTATTTATTGCTGCGAATTGCCTTTTATCCTTTTTTCATTATTGACCGGAATAGTCGGGCAATCGAAGCCATCAGGCTCAGTCTGGCCCTTACCAAAGGAAACGTGGTAAAACTATTGTTGATTCTCGCTTTTTTTGCCATCTTGCACCTTTTATATATTTATTTCAATTATCTGGGGTATCCGTTGGTTTCTACATTTGTGAGTGTTTTGACATCATTTATTGTCGTGCCATTGTCCAGTGTGATCGTTGCAATGGCCTATAGAGTTATGATGAAGCGTTATGGATAAGAAAAAACTGGTAATTCTGGGGGCAACAGGAAGTATCGGAACCCAAACTCTTGAGGTGATCGAATCACATTCCCATCGATTTGAGATCTATGCGCTTACCGCACAAAGTAATGTAAAGCTTTTGGCTCAGCAAGCATTGAAATTCCAGCCGAAAGTAGTCGTGATCGGAGATGAAAGCAAGTATCAGGAGCTGAGGTCTGCATTGGAAGGTTCGGGAGTAAAAGTAATGGCAGGCGCTTCCTCTCTGATTGAGGTGGTTCAATACCCCGGAGTGGATATGGTGCTGACTGCATTGGTTGGTGCCGCTGGGTTAGAACCGACCATCGCTGCGATTGAAGCAGGTAAGGATATAGCCCTGGCCAATAAAGAAACTTTGGTCATTGCCGGGGATTTAGTTATGGATTTGGCGCAACGTCATCATGTGCAAATCCTTCCGGTGGACTCTGAACATTCGGCAATTTTTCAATGCCTTTGTGGCGAAAACCGGCAGAAGCTTGAAAAAATATACCTGACCGCTTCAGGCGGGCCGTTTTTTGGATGGGATCGGGAAGCCCTGCGGGAAGTGTCTGTGGCGAAAGCACTGAAGCATCCCAACTGGAATATGGGGGCAAAAATTACTATTGATTCCGCCAGTCTGATGAACAAAGGTTTGGAAGTGATCGAGGCCAAATGGCTTTTTGGTGTTTCCACTTCCCAAATCGAGGTGGTGGTTCACCCCCAATCCATTATCCATTCCATGGTACAATTTGATGATGGATCCATTATTGCCCAGATGGGGTTGCCGGATATGAAGCTGCCCATACAATATGCATTAGCATTTCCAGAAAGGCTTGAAAATAATTTCAAACGTCTTAACTTTGCCGACTATTCGAATTTGACTTTTGCAGTGCCGGATCGGCAAACCTTCCGAAACCTGGAGCTGGCTTTCATAGCATCGCAAAAGTCGGGGAATATGCCCTGTATTTTGAATGCTGCCAATGAAGTAGCCGTAGCTGCATTTTTGGAGGAAAGAATAGGGTTTTTGGAAATGAGCGATATTATAGAAGAAACCATGGGTCGTGTGGCTTTTGAAGAGGAATTGGATTTGGAATTATGTCTGGAAAGCGACAGAGAAAGTCGTAGAGTGGCAAAGGAATTAATAGAAAAAATCAAATAAACCAATTAAGATAAACTGATGGGTGTATTGATCATGACCGGACAAGTGATATTAGGCTTGTCAATTTTAATAGTACTGCACGAATTGGGACACTTTTTGGCTGCCCGCGCATTTGGAATCAAGGTCGAAAAATTTTACCTGTTTTTTGATGCCTGGGGGGTTAAGCTCTTCAAATTCAATTATAAAGGTTGTGAATACGGAATCGGTTGGTTGCCTTTGGGTGGCTATGTCAAAATTGCCGGAATGATTGACGAATCCATGGATACCGAGCAGTTGAAAGGGGAACCCCAACCATGGGAATTTCGTTCCAAACCGGCCTGGCAGCGCTTAATTGTAATGTTGGGTGGTATTATCGTCAATGTGATCCTGGGTATTTTTATTTTTTGGATGCTGACCTTCCGCTTTGGGGAGACCTATATTGACAATGAAAGAATGGTCAATGGGGTCGTGCCTGGTGTGATTGGGAAAGAACTTGGTTTGGAAGCTGGAGATCGCATTTTGGAAATTAATGGAAAAAAGGTGATCCGTTTTTCCGATGTGCTGGGTTCGGAAGTGTTGATGGGCAATGCCAACCTGACTGTGGAGCGGGATGGCCGCCATGAAAACATACACGTTCCATCTGATTTTCTCAATAAAGTGGCTGATTATTCGCGCAATGAATTTGTCACCGAAAGGGTGTTGGCCATGTCCATTGCAGGAGTGGAGCCAGGTTCTGTAGCTGAGTCTGCCGGATTGTTGGCTGGGGACAGTATTGTGCGGATCGGAGATGTGCCAATTCGCTTTTGGGATGAGCTTAGGGGCGCACTTGTGGAGCATGCCGGTGAGGAAGTCGCGCTGGGTCTCATCCGTGGTGGGCAGGATACTACCCTGATCGTGCCAATACCCGAAGAAGGTGTAATCGGGTTTTATATCAACCGGGATATGACAATTCCCCATGTGACCGTCAAATACGGATTTCTGGAATCCCTTCCTATTGGTGCAGCCAAAGCCTGGGGTACCGTTGCAGATAACGCTAAAGGAATCGGAAAAATTTTCAAAGGGGATGTTCGGGCTGATAAAGCGCTATCCGGCCCGATCGGAATCGCTCAGTTGTTCGGCGACCAGATTGACTGGATCCGGTTCTGGACACTGGTCGGATTGCTTTCGATGGTATTGGCATTGATGAACTTGCTGCCGATCCCGGTACTGGATGGTGGGCATGTCGTCTTTTTGCTGATCGAAATGGTCCAGGGCAAGCCTTTGAGCGATAAATTCCTTGAAACTGCCCAGATGATAGGGTTCTTTATCCTGGTAGCATTAATGATTTTTGTCTTTGGAAATGATATTTTGAAATTGATCGGGAAATAAATTCTTAGGTTTTCCGGTTTTTCAGGTATTGCTTTTCGCAAAAACACTAATTCCCCAAATTTGCATGAATTTGGGGAATTAGTGTTTTGCCGATTTGCATATGCTGTTTATAAGTAAGCGATATGCCGTCCGGTTTTACAGGGAGACGATGTGCCACTCGATTTTACAGGGAGGCGATATGCCGTCCGGCCTGCCGTCCGGAAAAAATGCAGCCACCCAGAAAAGTGCCTTCCAGCGCGCGGTAACCGTGCATGCCACCGCCACCGAAACCAGAAGCCTCGCCTGCCGCAAATAGCCCGCTAATGAGATTGCCTGAAGGGTCAAAAACCTGTCCATTAAGATCGGTTTGCAAGCCACCCAGTGTCTTTCGGGTAAGTAGGTTGAGTCGGACTGCGATCAGCGGTCCATTTTTCGGATCCAAAATTTTGTGTGGTTTGGCGGTGCGGATCAGGCGGTCCCCAAGGTATTTCCGGGTGCTGTGCAGGTAGTTGATCTGGGTATCTTTTGAAAATTTATTATTCAGCTCCCGGTCCCGGCTGCTGATGGTTTCCAGAATTTTGCCGTATTCCAAAAGGTGATCTCCACTAAGCTCGTTCATGCGTTGCACCAATTCCTCCAGATTGTCGGCCACAATAAAGTCTTGCCCCTTTTCCTTGAAGTCTTCCACCGGCCCCGGCGCACGGGTGCTTCCCAGACGGTTCAGCAATTTGCGGTAATCCCTGTTGGTCAGATCCGGATTCTGCTCCGAGCCAGACAATGCAAATTCCTTTTTGATAATCTTCTGGGTCAGTATAAACCAGGAATATTCGTGCCCGGTCTGCATTAGGTGCTGCAGGGTGCCCAGCGTGTCAAAACCCGGCAAAAAGGGAGCTGGCAAACGATTTCCTCTGGCATCCAACCATATAGAGGAAGGGCCGGGCAGGATGCGTATTGCATGATTGGTCCAGATGGGATTCCAATTGTGAATTCCCTCTGTATAATGCCACATGCGATCCCGGTTGATCATATGGGCACCTGCCTTCTCCGCAATTCCCAGCATCCGGCCATCCACATAATCCGGCACCCCGAAAATCATCTTTTGTGGCGCTTTCCCCAGACGGGCAGGCCAGTTCTGCCGGATCAGATCCAGATTGGCCCCGATGCCACCGGAAGCAATGATAGTGTTCGGAGCCTTATATTCAAACTGACCTATAACTTCCCGATTGGTTTTTTCTCCCCTTAATTTTTCATCTGCCGCCAATAATTCCCCCCGAACACCTTCTATTAGATGTTTCGAACGAATTAGCTCCGTAACCCTATGTCTCCAGCCAAACCGCAACAATCCTTTTTCCTCGGCCTCCCTTGCTTTCCGGACAAAAGGGGCTACAACACCAGTCCCGGTTCCCCATGAAATATGAAACCGTGGCACCGAATTACCGTGGCCACTGGCCGATCCGTCCCCCCGTTCTGCCCAGCCCACCACCGGAAAAAAGGAAATGCCCAGCTCCCGGACATAACGGTATTTCTCCCCGTCCGCAAATTGCAGATAGGCTTCGGCCCATTTCCGGGGCCAATAGTCTTCCTCCCGGTCAAAACCCGCACTCCCCATCCAATCCTGATAAGCCAGCTCATACGAATCCCTGATGCCCATCCGCCTTTGCTGCGGCGTATCGATCATAAACAAACCACCCAGCGACCAGAAAGCCTGGCCTCCAAGATTTGCTTCGGTCTCCTGATCCAATAAAAGCACCTTTTTCCCTACCTGGGTCAATTCATATGCAGCTACCAATCCGGCCAGTCCGTGACCGATAATAATGGTGTCGGGCTCAAATTCAATTTTCGGTTTGGCTTGAGTTTCACTCTTCATTTAGCAATTGGTTTACAATGTGGTCGATCAGAGCTGCGGCCAGTCTGGCGGTACGCTGGTCCTGATCCAAGGTGGGATTGAGCTCGGCAAAATCCAC
>DATGNG010000225.1:0-6200 GCA_035306865.1 Sphingobacteriaceae bacterium | reverse complement strand
TTTCCCGGGCGATGAGGCAGCGAATACCCTTATTGATCAACCTATGCGAGGCAATTGGTCCATTTAGCACCAAATTTAAACGTAAAAAATACGGTTATAACCGCATAAAGTATATTTTAATAATATGAAAAGAACGATATTAGCCCTAATCATACTTTGCTCAGTCCACAATATTGGGCTTGCACAACTTAGCCAGAACCGCAGCACCTCAACAAAAATCGCAGATTTATTGGCCACCCAACCCGCAGATAATCCGGAAAGACTGGCCGATGCCATGCAACAACTTGAGCTATTTGATTCGGGCGACCTTTCCACACTATTGCAACAATTGAAACCACAGGGTTCCCCCGAAAATATTGCAATTGAATATGCTGTCAATAGCTATTCCTATTATGTACGCAATCCGGACAGGGAGCAACACCGACAAACCTTCAATAATGGGGTAATGGATGCTATTGGAAAAGTCAAAGATAGCGATAATATCAGGTTCCTAATTGGATTATTGAGACCTACAGCAAATGATGGTAGTATTCCCTTCTTATCAGGATTCCTGAATGATCCTGATTTCAGCCAGTCTGCTGCCGATGTGCTGGGAGAAATTGCTTCGGAAGCGGCCGGACAGGCACTGCTGACCGCTTTGCAAAACTCAACAAACGACCAAATTTCCATTGCTCTGATAAACACCCTGGGCAGAATGGCCTATGCACCTGCTGAGCAGGCTATCATCAGCAATGCCAACACTTCAAATACTGACCTACAAAAAACAGTTTACGCTGCCCTTGCCAGGATTGCAGGCCCAAAAAGTGAAAGCTTACTATCAAAAGCCGCCAAAAAAGTAAATTACGCCTACGAGCAAAGCGGTGCTACTGCTTCCCTTTTGGAATATACGGCAGGGATAAAGAAAAAAGGAGCGTCCAATAAAGCATTGAAAATTGCTAACAAGGTATTTAAAAGCAAAAACAGCCCTCCATCCACAAAAGCCGCTGCACTTAGAATGCTGGTGGAGCTGGAAGGGGGAAAGCAGGTAAATAACCTGTTGAAAACTGCAAAAAATGCCGACCCGGCACTGAGACAGACCGCTTTGGATTTGCTATCCCCGTATAATACTGTGGAGACCAGCAACCAATTAACCAAAAATCTATTCAAAGCATCAGAAAGCGTACAAATTAGTGTTTTACAATTCTTGGGCAATGAGAATGTGCATACTGCCCTACCCATAGTGCAGGAAGCCCTTTATAAAGGGAGTGACCAGGTCAATGCTGCTGCTGCAATGGCCCTTAATCAGCTTATGGGAAATGGCGCAACAAACCACTTATTGCCATTGCTTTCCAGGGAAACACCAGCCACAACCCAAACGATCAGGCAAATATTTCTCTCCAGTACTGATCCTCAGCTTGAAAACCAATTGTACAATCAATTGTCGGGTGAAACCAATGAAACTGCATTGATCCATCTATTGCATATTCTTGGTGAGCGACATTTTGGGAAAGATGGCTCATTAGTCCTTGACCTGGTCAAGAAAACTGATTCTGAAGCTGTAAAATCTGCAGCATACCAAGCATTACCACAGTTAATCCACCCGGATATGTTAGCGGATCTACTCGTATTACTTACCTCAGTTGGAAACCAACAACAGGAAGGGGTTGATACAGCTAATCTCCCGCACCTGCAACAGGCCATAATTAATGCCGTACAGCAAAGCAGAAATTCTCAACAAGCTGTGAGCCGGATAAGCACACAGTACCATCAGGCAGAAAATTCGACAAAAGCCGTTTTTTTTCCAGTTTTTTCTGGAATAGCTGCCAATGAATTATTGGATTTGGTGAGCCAGGCAGCAGTGGAACATCCGGATCAATCTTTACAGAGCGCAGCCGTAGTCGGATTGGCTCAGTGGAGCAATGCGGACGCTATCCCTGTGCTGATCCAATTGTATCGTCAGGAGAATAGATTTCAGAACGACGCTGACAAGGATTCACAAAAGATAATTGCTCAAGGTCTGATCAGACAGATCAATCAATCACAATTACCTGCAGATCAAAAAGTACTTTTATTAAAAGACTTGTTTGGGCGTACAAGCAATGCTGACCTTCGCAGACAAATCATCCGGGCTCTGGAAGCCACCAAAACATTCAATGCAATGGTATTTGCAGGCCGCTTCCTTGACGACAACGAACTTAAATCCGCTGCTGCCAATACGGTCATGGGAATTGCATTGGACAATCCCCATTTTAATGGACAAATGGTAGTAGATCTTTTGGAAAAAACAAGCGCTGTTCTCTCCGGCAGTGAAAGCAGCTATCTGAGAGAAGCCATCCGCAAGCATATCGATGCCATGCCAAAAGGTGCTGGATTTGTGTCCTTGTTCAACGGGGAAAACCTGGAGGGATGGAAAGGTCTGGTGGCCAACCCTATCCGCAGAGCGGCCATGGATCCCGAAACGCTGGCTACCGAACAGGTCAAAGCAGATGAAATTATGCGTGGTGGCTGGTATGTGGAGGACGGTGAGCTCCATTTCAATGGAAAAGGAGATAATATTGCCACCGTCAAACCATACGGCAATTTCGAGATGCTGGTGGATTGGAAGCTGGCCGCCGATGGTGAAGAGGGTGATGCGGGCATTTACCTTAGAGGTACCCCACAGGTGCAAATTTGGGACACTTCCCGGGTCAATGTTGGTGCGCAAGTCGGTTCAGGCGGACTTTACAACAATCAGAAGCATCCCAGCAAACCTCTTTTGGTTGCCGATAATGCTCTTGGTGAATGGAATACATTCCGCCTACAAATGATCGATGATAAGGTCACTGTCTATCTCAATGGACATCTGGTTACCGACAATGTGGTGCTTGAAAATTATTGGGATCGCAACCAACCCATATTCCCGATTGAGCAAATCGAGCTTCAGGCACATGGCACCCATGTTTCCTATAGGGATATTTATATCAAAGAATTACCGGGCACTGCCTACTTTGAGCTGAGTGAGGAAGAAAAAGCAGATGGATTTACGGTATTGTTTGACGGTTCCAATATGGATCACTGGACAGGCAACACCACCGATTATATCATTAGTCCCGAAAATACACTGGCAGTATATCCTAAAGATGGGTCCGGAGGGAACCTTTATACTCATGAAGAATTCGATGACTTTGTCTTCCGGTTTTCTTTTAGGCTGACACCCGGCGCAAACAATGGGATAGGTATCAGAACTCCTATGGAGGGAGATGCGGCCTATGTGGGCATGGAAATACAGGTATTGGACAATGGTGCGGATATCTATAAGGATTTGAAGGATTGGCAGTATCATGGATCGGTATATGGCATTATCCCAGCCAAACGGGGTTCCCTGAAACCTGTCGGAGAATGGAATGAAGAAGAGATATATGTAAAAGGGGACTATATCCGTGTCACCTTAAATGGCACGGTAATCTTGGAGGGGGATTTGACCGAAGCTACCAAAAACGGAACTCTGGATGGTCAGGATCATCCCGGCCTAAAAAATACCAAAGGCCATATTGGCTTTCTGGGTCATGGATCTGAAGTACACTTCAAGGATATACGGATCAAAAGGCTTTGAGCCAATTGGTCAATTCAAGCAGGATTTGAATCATATGAATAGGGGCCAAGCTAACATCATGGCTTGCCCCTTGCAAAACCACCAATTGGTTCTGCACCTGTAGATGGTCCAATGCCGTTTTCAATGTTTGGGACTGGCTGAACGGGACCACTTCATCGCTACTTCCATGCATCAGCAGGGTCGGCACCGCATTTTGTATATGGAAAATTGGGCTGGCCAATTGATAATTGACCAAATTGGGATCCTGTTCGTCTTGTGGTAAAGGTGCGCCGGCGAGCCATTGCACCGCTTCCTGTATTTCCGGACTGATTGACGCCAGGTCACCGATTAAATCCTCCGTCAATCCCACCGGCCCTGCAATGGATATAGCCGAGGTAAGTTCTCCCGGTGATTTTGCTGAATAAGCATATAACAGCGCCATATGGCCTCCTGCACTGAAGCCTGCCAGATGATAGCCCTTGTCAGCGATGCCCCATTCCTTCGAATGATCCCGTACCAGTGCGAGCGCAGCCCCAATGTCATCCATCAAACCGGTATAATTATTATCAGCGGACACATAACGGTAATTCAGATTGATACAGACATAACCCATGCCCAGCAATTGCTGCTGAATGGCTGTAAAACTACTTTTATCTCCCTCCACCCAAAAACCGCCATGCAACATCAGGAGAACAGGTGTGCTTATTGTTCGGGATTTCGGCAGAAAAACATCCATGCGTTGCCGGGCATGATCCCCATAAGCCATATTTTCAATCCGCACCTCTTCCAGCTCCACCTCAGGTGGTAGGATCGTACCTTTATCCTTGTTGCAGCCAACCAAAAAATGCAAAGAAAGTACAATGTACAGCAAAAAGAAATATGGTCTTTTCATCTAATTGACAATGGATTCAGTATGAATTTAAGTAAAGGTAAGGTTTTTTGTAGTCAAAAATCTACATACTATTTTTTATTGAAAGCAAATGTTCATTGAGAACAGATATTAATCGCACTTTTGTATTGCTGTTTGCCGTATTCCATTACAATATAGGTATTAAGAGCAAATGGGGGAGGGGGAATTTTAAATTATTTCTCGGTAAATTAAAGGCAAACAATGAAAAAAAGGATACTCCTACTTGAAGATGAAATCGGCAACCAAAAACTGCTGAATTTCATTTTGGCTGGAGAATTTAACTTGAACATCGTTGAGAACGGGCTTGAAGCAGTCAATTGGTTGAATAACAACACCCATCCGGATCTCATCATTATGGACTGGATCATGCCAATTATGGACGGAAAATCCTTTTTGACCATGCTCAAACAAACTAATCTTTGTCCGAACATTCCCATTATCGTTCTCTCATCTTATGAATATATCCATAGTGAATTGGCTTCTATTCCATTCGAGGCAAATGCCAAACTGAAGAAACCTGTCAATTCCTCTGTCCTGAAAACAGCTATTGCGGACGCATTACTATCAATAAACTCTTAATTCTTCCCGGATAGCTTCTGCTGTCAATTGACTAACGCCGGTCAATGGCAATCGCAATCCTGATCCACAGATTTCCATTTGTTCAAGGGCTTGTTTTACGCCAGCTGGATTACCCTCTGCAAAACACAGCTCTGTGATCCTCAACAATCGGGAATGAATTTGTTGAGCCTTCTCAAAATGGCCTGCAGCACAAAGTTCCACCAGATCAGCTACTTCTTTTGGAAGTATATTCCCAACCACAGAAATCACTCCAACCGCACCCAAAGCCATCATCGGCAAGGTTACCGGATCATCTCCCGAAATCAGCAAAAACTCCGCTGGTTTGTCCCGCAGGATTTTATTGATTTGGTCAAAATTTCCGGATGCCTCCTTCACTGCAACAATATTGGAAAACTCCCGGGCAAGTCGCAGGGTAGTTCCTGCCTCCATATTACTCCCGGTTCTGCCTGGCACATTATATAAGATAATGGGTAGAGCAGCAGCCTGAGCTATCTTTTTGTAATGTTCATAAATGCCTTCCTGGGTTGGTTTATTATAATAAGGGCTGACTGATAAAAATGCACTGTATCCGGAGTGATTAAACGCAGTGATCTGGGCCACGATATCAGCAGTATTATTTCCACCGATACCTGCCACCAGTGGTACCCTACCTGCTACTTTATCACTGGTAAATTGCCAGACTGCATTCCTTTCAGCGGCAGACAAAGTAGCGGTTTCACCGGTAGTACCCAATGAAACCAGGTAATTCATGCCCTGCATGATCTGATGTTCGATCAATCTTTCAAGCCCCACAAAATCCACATCACCATACTGATCAAATGGTGTCACTAAGGCCACCCCTGCTCCCATTAATTCTTTCATGTTATATTAAATTGAGTGAATACAAATTTAGTCCTTTCCGATCATAGACAGCAAATCATCCTCCGAAATAATAGGAATTTTCAACTTTTCGGCCTTCTGCAATTTGGATGGCCCCATTCTATCCCCTGCTACCAGGTAATCGAGTTTGGCTGAAATGCTGCTCAGGAGCCGCCCTCCATGACCTTCAATCAGTTGATTCAATTCCTCCCTGCTATGCAAAGCAAAGGTCCCAGAAATCACAAAACTCTTTCCACTTAGCTGATCTCCTAAAACAATTTCTTCCGACTGTTCCACTTCGAG
>DATGNG010000224.1:0-2761 GCA_035306865.1 Sphingobacteriaceae bacterium | reverse complement strand
TCCCTGGGATGAACCTCTGATCCGGGTCAGTGAGGCAGCCGGAGCCAGCGGGGTCAATCTCATTATTCCGAAGATCGGCCAGGTGGTATCATTGGACCACCCGCTTCAAATCGAGGAATGGTGGAGGAACTTGTAGCAAGCAGTTTGGGAAATCTGATTTTGCTGGGTAAAGCTGACGGTAATTACCGCCAGCCCAGCCCTGGTGCCACATGCTCGAGAATAGACGAGAGTACATGTACATTATAATCCACACCTAAAGTATTTGGCACCGTCAATAAAAGCGTGTCTGCTTCTTTGATCGCTTCATCCTTTGAAAGCTGATCGATGAGTTTATCGGGTTCGGCCACATAACTTCTGCCAAAAATCGCACGTTTGTTGTCGATCACACCAATTTGGTCCCCTTCTTCGCTACGTGGCCCAAAATAAAGTCGATCCATATCATTGACCAGTGCAAAAATGGAGCGGCTGACCGATACCCTTGGTTCCCGCTGATGCCCGGCTTTTTTCCAGGCTTCACGATAAGCCCTGATCTGCTCTGCCTGTTGTACATGAAACGGCTTCCCGTTTTCGTCATCTTTCAGGGTGGAGCTTTGGAGGTTCATCCCGTGTTCTGCTGCCCAAACTGCGGTCGAATTTGATCCGGCTCCCCACCAAATGCGTTCCCGTAATCCTTCCGAATGGGGTTCAAGACGCAAAAGTCCCGGAGGGTTGGGAAACATGGGGTTGGGATTTGGCTCAGCAAATCCATTTCCTTCGAGTCTCTGGAGAAATTCCAAAGCATTGCGCCTTGCCATCACGCTATCATCTTCTCCTTCTTCAGGTTCGTAACCAAAGTGCCGCCAACCATCAATGACTTGCTCCGGAGAACCCCGGCTGATACCCAATTGAAGGCGTCCTCCGGCAATCAGATCCGCAGCTCCTGCATCTTCTATCATATAATAGGGGTTTTCGTATCGCATATCGATCACACCAGTGCCGATTTCGATCTTACTGGTTTTTGCCCCAATGGCGGCCAGTAAAGGAAAGGGAGAGGCCAGTTGCTGTGCAAAATGATGCACCCTGAAGTAAGCCCCATCTATACCGATTTCCTCGGCCGCTATGGCCAGATCTATAGATTGCAGTAGGGTGTCACCGGCTGATCTGGTTTGATAGGAAGGGTGCTTGCCCCAGTGCCCAAACGACAAGAATCCAATATTTTTTTTCATGACCTGATAATTTTCTGTTGTTATTACAAAATTACAGGTTTTGCCTTGCAGGTTGCTTCACCTATGTTAATTAAACTTGCTGCTAATTTAAACCTGCCTGCTAATTTAGCCTCCCGGTTAATTTCTCAAAATTGCGTCAAAATCAAATCCTGCCCGTTGCATGGAGCGTTTGGCAACATCCAGTACATAGGACGCTTCGTTGAAAGGATGCACGGGAACGGGAGTCACATTTTTCAGCTCCTGCAGGATCTCCTGGGTTTCAGTTTTGGTAAGAGATTCACAGGCTTCATACATACCTCCCTGTTCCTCCTCCAGGATGTCATGGACTTCCAGTATATGGTCGATTACCCGGATGACCTCCGGGCTGGGGTAGCAGACCAGGAGAGAGGTCAGGGCCGCATGGTCCAACCGCAACTTGGCCTGTAGGGGCAGCGGTTTACCGCTATTGGCCTTTTGGGCGGCCACAAACAGAATTTTTTCCTCCATTTTGATATGGGTCAGGAGCCCCACTCTGAAAGCATGATATTTCTCCAGATCCACTTCATCTTTATCCTTTGTGGCTTCCTCAAATATCCCTTCCAGCCGCCGGTGGTCATCCGTAAAAAAATCATAAAGAACCCTGCTGTTTTTCAAATTCATAACACAATAGTGTTTGATCGGATCATTCTGATCCCGGATCAGTTTTTTACCTTAACTACCCTTACCTTCCAATCCTCTGGCCCCTTTTCCAAATATTCCCAGCGAAAAGGCTCCTTGCTTTCTGCTTCCATTTGATAATAGAGGGGTTTGGGATCGTGGTCATTGATAAATTCAAAGGCTTCCCCTGGTTGGATATCGGCAAATGCCTTATAAAACATTTCATGTCGCTCGGTAGGGGGGAATGGCCGCAGGTCAAACTCATTGATAACAGAAAAACCCTCGTCACCCAGACCACTATTATCCAGCTTGGTTATATGCACCACAAATTCCCCATCCTCTTTCCGTTTATAGATCCACTTGTGCCTTCCCTCAAATTTGTTGATAAAAATCTGATGGATTTCAACAGGATCCAAAGCCGAGATCAATTCCATGGTCGTATCCGGCTCCATCATGCCATATCGGTGAAAAACAATTTGTTTCCATTCTTTCTGATTTGCTTTTCTCAAATCCAGCAGGGTAGAAATGTCTTTAAATTCCACGCCTTGGGAGGCTTCCAGCCGGGTCACTTTGACCTTCCATTCCCTTCCGCCCCGATTGAGGTAATCCCAGCCAACCACATCTCCATAAATGGATCTGAATTCATAGAAAAGGGGCAGGGGGTCATGGTCATTGATGAAAACAAAATGCTCGTCCACAGGCAGTTCTTTGAACAACCTGATCAATAATTCATGTCTTTGAATGGGTACTAACACCCTTACATCCAATTCCCCGTCTGTGTTTTTATCTAAATTTACCATGTTAAGTTTTTTTATATTATTATTTGTCCAAATTCTTCACCTGAAGTTCCACCCATTAAATCAGCCAATTAAATAGGCCAAACCACTGCTGACCGACCCGCTCAGGTCCTTGATCTTTTT
>DATGNG010000223.1:0-3359 GCA_035306865.1 Sphingobacteriaceae bacterium | reverse complement strand
CCATTGCCCGCCCGGCATGGCCAACCCCGGGAATAATAAAACGGTCAAACTTTTCAAAATCTGCGGGCGTATTCACCATCCCATATTCCAGGCCCAGCCTATCCAATGCGGCAGTCAGGGAAAAAATATTCCCTGCACCATAATTTACAATTCCAGTCTTGTTGCTTCCCGCCATCAGATTATTCCCTTTGTGCTTGGCAATTCCAGGTAATCAACATCCCTTTGCACTGCCTTTCTGATCGCCTTAGCGAAAGCCTTGTAAATAGCTTCGATTTTATGATGCTCGTTCGACCCTTCGGCCTTGATATTCAAATTGCATTTTGCTGCATCTGAAAATGACTTGAAGAAGTGAAAAAACATCTCGGTGGGCATGTCGCCTATTTTCTCCCGGTTGAATTCCGTCTCCCAGACCAGCCAGCTGCGTCCTCCAAAATCCAGCGCAACCTGTGCCAGACAATCATCCATAGGCAAAGTAAAGGCATAGCGTTCTATCCCCCGTTTATCTCCCAGAGCCTTCGCTATGGCCTCACCCAGAGCAATTGCAGTGTCCTCGATGGTGTGATGCTCATCTACGTGCAAATCACCTTCCACCTTTAAATCCAGATCCAATCTTCCGTGCCGTGCGATTTGATCCAGCATGTGGTCAAAAAATCCAAGTCCGGTTTGGATCCTGGCTTTTCCGCTGCCATCCAGATTCACACTGAGGGATATTTTCGTTTCATTGGTGTTGCGACTGTGCTGCACTTTTCGGGCGCCCAGTTTCAAAAAAGCATAGATTTCCTTCCAGGAACTGGTTTGAAGAGCCAAAACCTCCGGATCGAAATCCAGGTTTTCATCGGTACCCAAAATAGTCTTTTCATCCTCCCTATCCCGCAACCAAATGGCTTTGGCTCCCAGATTCTGGGCAAGCCTCACATCATTGAGCCGGTCGCCGATCACAAAGGACCCCGCCAAATCATATTTTTCGGCATCAAAATAGGCTTGCAACAGACCCACTCCCGGCTTCCGGGTGGAGGCCTGCTCATGGGCAAACGTACGATCGATATGGACTGCCGAAAAGTCCACCCCTTCTCCTTCAAAAGTGCGTAAAATCAATTCATGCACCGGCCAGAAATTCTCTTCGGGGTGGGAAGCAGTACCCAAACCATCCTGATTGGTCACCATAACCAATTCAAAATCCAATTCCTGCGCTATTCTTGGTAAAAATTGCAGCGCACCCGGATAAAACTGCAACTTGGCAAAGTCATCCAACTGCTCATCCTCAGGTTCCAGCGCCAGTGTCCCATCCCGGTCTATAAACAGCACCCGGGTTTTCTGTCCGGCTATTCTGTGGGCTTCCTTTGTTTTTTCAGCCATAATTTAAAGCTCTATTTGATTCAATGCCTCAATAAGACGATCATTCTCATCCGGGGTGCCCACGGTGATCCGCAGGCATCCTTCACAAAGTGCCACAGCGGATCTATCCCTTACAATAATACCCTGGCTTACCAAAAACCGATAAATTTCTACCGGAGCTTTTGTGCGCACCAGAACAAAATTGGCATCCGAAGGAAAAATGTAAGTAACAAAGTCCAACAAGCCCAGCCGCTCCACCAACCGCTGCCTTTCTTCCACCGTTTGGCGGATCCAGTCATTCACAGTCGGGATCTGAGCCAGCGCCTTGGTCGCCAGATCCTGTGTGGCCAGATTGATATTATAAGGGGGCTTGATCTTATTTAACACTTCAATAATCCCGGTACTGGCAAAGGCCATCCCCAGACGTAAGCCGGCCAATCCCCAGGCTTTGGAAAATGTTTGCAAAACCACAAGATTGGCATATTCTGTCAATTCCTGGATAAAAGTTTTCTGCCGGGCGAAATTGATGTAGGCCTCATCCACCACCACAATTCCATTAAAATGTGCCAAAACAGTTTCCATATCCTCCCTGTTCAGGGAATTTCCGGTGGGATTGTTCGGGGAACACAGGAATATCAATTTGGTGTGTGGGTCAATGGCCTCCGCGATTCCCTCCAAGTCCAGTTGAAAGTCCGGACTGAGCGGAACTTTTCGTACAGCCACATTATTGATATTGGCCGACACCTCATACATCCCATAGGTTGGTGGCACCAGAATCACATTGTCCACCCCTGGTTCACAAAAAGCCCGGAAGAGCAGATCAATAGCCTCATCACTGCCATTCCCCAAAAAAATATGCTGGGAAGGCACCCCTTTGATTTGGCTGATACGCTCCTTCAATTGAGATTGATGAGGATCCGGATAGCGGTGATAGGCGGTGGACATGCCACTCCCCCAAAAAGGTACCGCATCCAATGGTAAAGGAGAACCAAACGCATTTTCATTGGCATCCAAATAAATACTGGCTTGCCCTTTGAACTCATCTCTTGCTGAAGAATAAGGAGTCAGATCCCGGATATTGTCCCGGATCAACTTATCCAAATCAAAGTCAGTTTTCATCTTCTTATAATATTTATACCATTCAGCTTCTGCTGCCTACCACATACCACCTGCCTTCAATCGCCAGGTCGGTATTTGGAAATTGCGCCCGGGCCTCGGCCAACAATGGATCCAATTCCCGGTATCGGGCAGAATAATGGCCAATAATTAATTTTTCCACTCCAGCAACTTTGGCTACCTTGCCCGCCTGCAATGCAGTCGAATGAAAGGTTTCCGTGGCACGCTCCTGCATTTCGTGCATAAAGGTCGCTTCGTGGTACAACAGGTCCACTTTTGCAATAGACTTTAAATAATCCCCACTTGCTGCAGTATCCGAACAATAGGCAAAACTACGGGGAGCCGGCGCAGGATTTGTCAGCGTTTGCCAGGGATGGACCGTCCCATCAGGAGCCACAAAATCCACTCCTTTTTTCAATAATTTATAAAAGGCCTTTGGCACACCTGCTTTTGCAACCTTATCTGTCAACAAGGTGGGTGGTTTGGGGCTCTCTTCGAAACGGAATCCGGTACAGGGCACCCTATGATCCAATGGAAAGCTATACACTGACACAAATTCATCTTGATGCAATAAATACTCTCCATCCGTAACTGTTGCGTGGAAATGAAGAGGGTAACGGAGTGAAGTTTCGGAATACCTGAACTGCAGCTCCAAAATCTCCATCAGGCCAGCAGGGCCGTATAATTTCAGCGGGAGATTACGTCCCATCAGATGCATGGAAGAAAGCAGACCTGCCAATCCAAGATAATGATCCCCGTGCAGATGACTGATAAAGCTAGATTTGATCCTGTTTTGTTTAACGCCAAATTTTGTCAATTGCATTTGAGTACCCTCCCCACAATCCACCAACATCAATTGATCATGTATATTGATCAACTGTGCTGTTGGATGACGACCAAACATGGGG
>DATGNG010000222.1:0-6556 GCA_035306865.1 Sphingobacteriaceae bacterium | reverse complement strand
CAATTGACTGGTTCTGCAGCTGATGCAGTTGCTCTTGCTGGTAATCCTGTAACTGGTTACACTTCTACTGCTCCTACTGCTGTGCCTAACATTGCTTTATTGTTGCGTGCAGGTGGACAAGAAGCCAACGTATTCAAAGGCACTAAGTTCCTGAGATTAGTGATCAACATTGTTCCTGCTGAAGTTGTTGCTCAAGCACAAGCTGCAGGTATTGATACGAATAACCCTGAGGCATTGGTTAACTTTGCCAACTCTTTGCAATTGCAATAATATCTGATAATCTAATTATTAGATTAAATCACAGAAAAGGCGAATCCAATTGGATTCGCCTTTTTTTATTACATTAACCCGAAGCTCAGACCAGTTCAGCTGAGCTCAGACCAGACCAGCTCAGTTCAGTTCAGTCAGAAAGCCCCTCGCTCGTATTCCACCCTGATTACATGTTTATTGTCACATGCTTATTTTCGCGGGATACTTAATCCCCAAATTCGTATGAATATGGGGATTAGTGTTTTCGCCAAAACACTATTTCCGAGAAATGAATTCATTTCTCGGAAATAGTGAAACCACTAAAACAGTATAGTATTAATCGTTTATCTTCTGCTTCTAAAGAACTCACTTAAGGTGTCGAATTCCCTTCTGTAGATGAGGCCTAAGGCGCTGATGTATTCATCAGTTGGGTTTAGCAGGAAGTGGCGGGTGTTGAGGCGGTTGGAGCCGCGTAGTACTAAACGGCCGTCCTTACGGATCAAGTACAATAGCTCGGCATCAGTGGCAATTCCTTCTCTTCTGAATACGTTAAGGTCATTGAGGGGCTGGTTGCGCAGATCGGTGATGCCGCCGGTAAAGATCAAACGGTCATTGAAAAGCCTGAGGGATGCACTGGCATCATTGAGGGACCGGATATTAAGGTCTATGAAATTTAGATTCAACGATTGGGAAATGAGATTGTTAAGTTGGTTGAATGCTAATTCGGTGCCTGCACTTACAAGCGTACTATTTAGTTCTCTGCTGAAATCCGTAGTGGAGCCCGGACTGAAACTTCTGCGTACGATCAGGCTGAGGGCTTGCTGGTTTACATTATTTGCATCGCTGAGGTAGCTTTGCAATTCGTCTTTAACGTAAGGATCGGCTGGGAAATCCAGTCCAAAATTGATTCCCGGTCTCAATAAATTGCCACTGAGTTCCATTTCGGCCCTTGCTGTGACTCGTTGTTCATTGGTGGTTCGTCCCGCTGCATCATATAGCGGAGAAAGGCTGGTACGTTGTTCGTAGTATGCGGTCAACGCTATACTTGCATCTGTGGGTTTGCCTGTCCAACGAATATTTCCACCCTGTTTGATTTCAAATCTTTTATTTATAAAATCCTGTGCAGAAAAGGTGAATTTCCCTGCATTTATGAGATAATCCCCAAACATTTCGAAATCACCCATGCTGGATATCCGCAATGCAATCTGGCCCTCGCCTCTTCCGGATAATTCTCCCAGATCGGTATAAATATTTGTAGTTGCCGCCGGTGTGACATGTAAATCCATATTTAAACGCAATCCTGCGGGTACTTTTCTTTGGTCTGTAAATTCAAGGTCCCTTTGATTTCCCGGGTCAGGGTGCTGTCCGATAGTAGTAAATCGAATAAATTCATAATTGCCCAGCGAACTTGTCGTATTGAGTGGAATATTGAAGATGGTGTTTTCTTCCGTTCTGGCATTAATGATGATATTCATATCATCCGGCGGGCCATCGAATTGGAACCTACCAGTGGCATAAGCCGTTCCATAATATAGGGGGTTGTCCCGGAAATCGGTATTCAAAACCAGGAAATTGTTGGTGTTTATGGTAGCTTGGATCAAGGGATTGGATGGACTCTGCATATTGATATGTCCATTGATGCTTGCCTGCTGTCCACGTGGATCCCTGAGTGCCAGCCCATCAATAATGAACGCGGTATTGCGCATAGATATGGGGCCATTTGCAAGGTAGGGGGTTTGCAGGTAATTTACTTTAAATGCGGCTTCATTGAGCTGGCCGCTGCCATTGATGTCCAGCTTGGAAAGGGTGCCGGTGATTGTAGCTTGTCCGGTAAGGCTCCCCTTTACATCCGTTATCAAATCTTTGAGGATTACTTGCAGTACATCCAGGTCCGTTTGATCAAAACGGGCCAGCAAATCGAGATTGTTTTCATCCTGGTTTAGATGATACACTCCTCCCACAAACAATCTTTGCTGTCGGTCTTTGTCGAGGGAAAGGGCTATATTGATCCGGTTTCTATCCTGGTCAAAATCCGCATTGGCCACTAAATTCCCTATCATTGTCTGATCGAGGCTCAACTGATCAAAATGAAGGTCAGCCGTTGCATAGGGCTTCTGAAGGATGGAACTGATACCCGCCATACCCTGTAGCCGCCCATTGATTGTAAAATTGAATTTTGGCAGGAAAGGTGCAATGCTGCTCAGATCGAAACTATCAAATGTCAGATTGAGTTTATCTTCGGTTTGATTAGAAATATAGCCATCTACCTCAATTCGTTGCTGCTGGTTACTAAAAATCAGCTTGTCCAGGTAGGTTCTGTTTTGTTCTATGGATGCCCTGCTCTCATGCATCCTCCATTTATTGCCATTTAGTAATAGATCCGAAGCAAAACTGTGCAGGTTGATTTGACGATCCGGGGAAAATTCCAGTATTCCCTGTAAATTGGCCTCATTCTGTCCCAGCGTATCTGCAGCATAAATAGTATAGCTGAGCTGGTCATTTTCGAGCGTTTGCCGGGTTTCCAGATAAGGAATTTCCTGCCTGCCGTATAAATGGATATTCCGGGCCAGTATTTCGATCTGCAGAGCCTCTGGGTCGCTCTGATGCACCAAATGGATTTCCTCTGCATTGATCGCCCCAAAGGCCAGATTGGGCACATTTATTTCAAAGGCTGAAGATGAAGATGAAAAATTACCCGCAAACGTGCTGCTGTCCGCGAGAAATAAGGTCGGAGAGATGAAGTCAGCTACGTCTTCAAATCCTTTATTGATTTGCAGGTCCAGCTTGAAATCCTGCACTCCCGGCTTATTTGCTGCCAGATTGAGCGAAGGCATATAGCGGTTGGCCATTCCCCGGAAATAAGCGCCTAAGGTATAAAAGTCCACTTGACCTGAAAGTGAGGTATTTAAAATATCCGACTCCAATCGGAGCTGACGCGAATCGGCTATGCCATCGGCTGTGGCCTGGATCTCAGCAATATGTTTTTGACCATGAGAGGTTTGGGTTTCAAATAGCAGGTTCCGAATATTCAATTGACCCTGTAAATCGTTGAAATCATGTCCCTGCAGGTCAGAATGAATTTTTGCGGCATGCACCACCAGCGAATCGCGGGTATAGAATTGCAGATTTTTGAGGTCGGCAAAATATACATTAGCATATAAATCATGCACTATAGAATCCGGATCAATACTGGAAAAGCCTTCTACATCCAATCTCAGATGGGGATCATGAACCTTAACGTTGCCATCCATCAGATTATTGACCAGCGACACCTCCGCATTTAGATTGTTGTAGCGGTATTGGTTGAAATCGATATAGGGAGCATGAAGATTCAAGTTGATATTCCTGTTTTCTGCTGCAAATCCACGGCCATCCACAAAGGCTTCGAATCCGGCCTGGCCAAGGGCCGGGGCCTGCACCAATTGTCCGATTGCAAATTCCTGTGTCCATATCTCACCTGAATAATAGGTGTCACCCTCCCTAAGCTGGATCGCAATAGCTGTTTCCAGTTCGCCTAATGCGGTCTGGAGCCTGCCCTTTACTTCAAAATCATCGTAATGACCCTTGAAACTGCCTATGAACCGGAGTTGGTCGAAGTTGTTCAAAAAGGAGGGCAAGTCAAATCGGTCCCGTTCGCTCAATCGCGTCACCATACGCTCGATTTCGGGAATATTAGTGTGCAAATAAGCCAATTCTATATCAAAAACAGTCCGTTCAATGTCCGGAAGTCCGGTGATGGATACTTGCCCCTGCAATCGCGTCTGATCGCTGGTGCTCAGCGAGATCCTATCCCCCCGAATGTCTGAAACTGTTCCTTTCAGGGTACCGGAAAGACCCGCATCAAATTGTATTTGGTGCATGTCCGGTGCGAAAAATGCAATATCCGATGATGCAATGCGGGAATTGTCCATTTCCAGATTCAGATGGACTTTATGCAAAAAATCATCGAAATTTTTGTAATCCTCAAATGAAAGCAGGATATAATCTCTGATTTCACTATTGTTGGTCTGAAGTTCCAGATCTCGTAGTTCTATTAGGTTTTTGCCGACCTGGACTCTGGTGTCTAACCGCCGCAGGTGAAACCCCGACTTTTCCTCAAATTTGAGCCTTTGAACCCGGGCTGTCATGGCGTTGGGATCGGAAAAATTGATGTCTGAGAACACACCACTGATATTGCTCAGGCCCAAATCTCCGAAGTCAATGGCAGGTTGCGTCAGGGCATGTGCCGCATTGGAGTCCACGAGGGGATGCGCTTTGGGATTCACTCTGCGCTCGTCCCGGAAAAGGAAGGACAGGTTTTGAAGTTCGATCCGGTGCAGGTCCAGATTCAGTTTCTTCCTTTCCCTGCGATTGGTTGGTGGTGTGAAATATTCGATGAGGAATGCCAGGTTGTTCTTTTCTTGCTGGTCTATATGCAAGTGAAACCGGGCATCACGCAACGTGACCTGATCAATGCTGAGTTGGTTTTGAAGTAAGCGTGCCAGGTCAAATCCGGCTTCCAGACCCTCTGCATAGAAGAGGGTGTCACCTTCCTGGTCGGAGACGTAGAGCTTTTGAAGTTGCAGTGAGGTAAACGGTTTGAAATACAATCCTTCAATGCTTATCTGTGCATTCAGCTCTCTGGATAGGAATCCGGCGGCCTTTTTCCCAAAATAACTTTGGACAGGCCTGTATTGCAGGGACAATATCAGCCCGGTGAGGAGCAGAATCAGGAAGCTAAAGCTCCAGAGGGTTATTTTGATGAATCTTTTGATATTTTCCGTAATTTTGTGCCTCCAACAATTGATTAAATAATGGCAATCATTCTCGGCATTGAATCTTCCTGTGATGAAACTTCTGCGGCTATCTGTATTGACGGTGTGATATATGCTAATGTGATTGCCACCCAGGAAATGCATGCAGCATTTGGTGGAGTGGTGCCAGAGTTGGCCTCCCGTGCCCATCAGCAAAATATTGTACCAGTCGTAGAACAGGCGCTTGCAGAAGCAAAAATAGGTAAAAAAGATTTAGATGCCGTAGCATTTACGCGAGGACCCGGATTGTTGGGTTCTTTGTTGGTCGGCACTTCTTTTGCCAAGGGTCTGGCGTTGGCATTGGATATTCCTTTGATTGATATCAATCATATGCAGGCGCATATTCTGGCCCATTTTATTGAGGATCCGAAGCCTTCCTTCCCTTTCCTTTGCCTGACAGTTTCCGGCGGCCACACCCAGATCGTGCTGGTGCGGGATTATTTTGATATGGAAGTGCTGGGGCAGACGATTGACGATGCTGCTGGTGAGGCGTTTGATAAAACCGCCAAGATACTGCAGTTGCCCTACCCCGGAGGCCCATTGATTGACCGCTATGCAAAAACCGGAAATAAGGATGCTTTTACATTTCCCGAGCCCCAGATCCCCGGGCTTGATTTTAGTTTCAGCGGATTGAAAACAGCCATTCTTTATTTTGTCCGGGATCATGTGAAAGAGGATGCGGATTTTATAAAGAATCATTTGCCCGATATCTGCGCCTCCGTGCAAAGCAGAATAGTGAGTATATTACTTAATAAACTTCAGCAAGCTGCACGGGAAACCGATATCCGTGAAATCTCCATCGCCGGAGGAGTTTCTGCCAATTCCTATCTAAGAAGTGAATTGTTCAGCCTGGGACAGAAGGAAGGGTGGAAGGTATTTATTCCCAAATTCGAATACTGCACGGATAATGCTGCAATGATCGCTATGGCAGGGTATTTTAAGTACCTGGCCAAGGACTTTGCAGACCAGCAAACCGAACCCCTGGCCCGCTGGAATTAGCCGGATTTATATGTTGCAACGCTTATGCAACAATCATGAAATACTCTTTTCCTGTTACAATCGGAAGGCCTTAACCCTGCTATTTAACACTTTTTTAACATTTTTATTGTAATTTTTTGCATTTGTATTTTTTTTTATACATTGGGCTTCTCTTAATAGTTAACCAGTTATTTATTTATGGTGTTAAACCCATCCAATTATGGCGTTAAGCCCATTCAATATTTAGCTTTTTTATTTACCAAATACTTCAAACATATGAA
This sequence comes from Sphingobacteriaceae bacterium, assembly GCA_035306865.1. Taxonomy (GTDB): domain Bacteria; phylum Bacteroidota; class Bacteroidia; order Sphingobacteriales; family Sphingobacteriaceae; genus DASRQK01. The sequence goes on along the minus strand of DATGNG010000222.1, from coordinate 255 downwards.
AGAAAGAATACTATGTTTCTTGCTTCTTGGCTTCTTCCTGATCGGTACAGCAGAAGCGCAGGTGAGAAGAATCAGCGGTAAAGTTACTTCCGCAAGTGACGGTTCGCCATTAGTTGGTGTATCGGTGCGTGCAATCGGATCTTCCTCAGGAGGACAAACCGATGCACAGGGGAATTTTGCATTTAATGCACCGGCAGATGTTCGAACCTTAGAGTTCTCCTCTGTTGGCTACGAACCCTTGGTTGTTGACCTGAC
>DATGNG010000221.1:0-2715 GCA_035306865.1 Sphingobacteriaceae bacterium | reverse complement strand
CGGGATGCTGAAACGGGCGAAGTGTTATTTGAAATCACCGAAGATGGGGAGGAGAAGATTCTGACCTCAGGCGGAAGGGGAGGATTGGGCAATTGGCATTTCAAAAGCGCTACCCGCCAAACGCCCCGCTTTGCCCAGCCGGGTGAAGAGGGCAGGGAAGAATGGCGCATTCTGGAACTAAAAATCCTGGCCGATGTGGGGTTGGTAGGCTTTCCCAATGCGGGTAAATCTACTTTACTCTCGGTAGTTTCGGCAGCTAAGCCCGAAATAGGCGATTATCCTTTTACGACTTTGGTGCCCAACCTGGGTATAGTAGGATACCGTGACAATCGCTCCTTTATTATGGCCGATATTCCCGGAATTATTGAGGGTGCCTCCGAGGGCAAGGGTTTGGGACATAGATTTTTGAGACATATTGAGCGAAATTCGGTATTGTTGTTTATGATTCCAGCCGATACCTCAAGGGAAATTCGGGAGGAGTACCAAATTCTTTTGAATGAATTGTCTGCCTTCAATCCGGAATTGATGGATAAACCCCGTATTCTGGCCATCACCAAATCCGATATGCTCGATGAAGAGTTGCAAGCAGAGATGGCAGAAAAACTGCCTGTGGGCATCCCGTCTATCTTTATTTCTTCTGTGGCCGGAATGAATATAATGCAGCTCAAGGATATACTTTGGAGGGCAATTTCCGAAGAAGCATAGGTTTTTGGGAAATCACAAAATCCCCATATTCATACTAATTTGGGGAAAAGGTGTTTTCGCGAAAACAAATTTCCGAGAAATGAATTCATTTCTCGGAAATAGTGAAACCTGTGAAAGGAGTGGTTTTAAAAATATCTATCAAAATAAAAAAATCCGGAGTCACAATTTGTGAACTCCGGATTTTTTGTTTTTAACTAAGTAGCACTTAGAACTTAGCCGGCATTCCTTTTGGAGGAGTTGAGTTTCTGATGAAAATCCGCAAATCCTCATTGGCTTTCTGCAAATCTTCGTTGCGAAGGTACATCATGTGGCCACTGCGATAGCCTTCATAATGCATGCGATCCTGAAGTTTTCCCGAAGGGTCCATTTGCCACATATTGTATTTGGCATTGAAATAATCACAGGCACCATCATAATAACCGGCCTGCACCAATACATGCAGGTATGGGTTGATGGCCAGGGCCTGACGTAGGCTCTCGCCTGTGCGGTCGTTATTTCTGTCCCAGGGATGGACTGGTCCAAACATATTGTATTTAAGATCGGTCTTGAAATTAAGCCCATTTCTCATGTAATGGTTGATGGCTGGCGTAAAAGAATGCAACCATGAAGTCAGTTCGGAGTTGTAATCCGGACGTTCGCCCGCATCTTTTCTGTCAATTCCGCGATAGCGGGAATCCAAACGGCCTACAGTATAGCCTTCCTCCCTCAACAATTCTTTCCAGAAGAGATTGGTAGAAATATCTAAATTGTTTTGCAGAATTACTTTTTCCGGCAATCCTGAATAATGAGCGATTTTTTTGGCCAGCGCCTGTTTTTCGGCGGTAGTTAAGATTCCTATCCTGACTAATGCCGGAATATATTCATTGATGGTAAATTCTTCGACTTCTGGCAACATATCGGTCAGATCCTTTTGCTGAAGGTCCTGAGGTAGCTTTTCGTGGTACCATGCGGTAGCTGCATAATAAGGTAATCTCGCAGCCGTACCTACCGGTCCATCACGTTTGATGCCCAAATCTGTAGGGGATACCAGTACCACACCATTGAGGTACATCCAGTGGTTGCTCTGCAATTCATGGGCAAGCCCGGAGACCCGGGTTGTACCGTAAGATTCTCCGATCAGGTATTTTGGAGAAGGCCAACGGCTTTGGCGGGTGACAAAGTTGTTGATCCACTCCGCCAGGTATTTGATGTCTGCATTGATACCAAAGAAGGTTGATCTGCTCACTTTGTCGTCAAGAATACGCGAATATCCAGTGTTGACCGGATTGACAAAAATAATGTCAGCTACATCAAGGATAGAATAAGGGTTCTGCTTGTAACCATATGGCTGGACCGGATATCCCTCATCATCAATATTGATCAGCGTAGGACCGGTGTAAGCAATTTGCATCCAAACTGATGCAGATCCCGGACCTCCATTGAATGAGATCACCAATGGTCTGGAAGCCTTGTCAGTGACTCCGTCTCTTTCATAATACGTATAATCCAGAGCAGCAATTGCTTTTCCGGCATCATCCCATACCGGTTGGGTGCCTTTATAGGCCGTGTAATTGAAAGTCTGCCCTTTGACTGTGGTGCTGTGTTTAGTCACAATGACTGAATCAGCCGGCAGTTTGGTTTGTCCGATGGTCACCAGACAAACAAATGCAAGTAATAGCGTACCGAAGTATTTCATCATTAAATAATTGATAATTGGTAAATAAATAATATAGTTATAATTGTGTTTTTAAATTGATCTTGAGGCTATCAATATTGTTCATTTTCATTCGGGAAACTACCCGATTTGACATCCTCAATATACTGCTCTACGGCCTTGTTAATTGCTTCGTACAGATTCAAGTACTGACGAAGGAATTTTGGACGAAATCCTTTGGTCAGGCCAAGCATGTCATTGATTACCAGTACCTGTCCATCACATTGATTACCTGCTCCAATACCTATGGTAGGGATGCTAAGTGCCTGGGTGACCTGGGCTGCCAAACCGGCCGGGATTTTTTCCAGGACCAGGGC
>DATGNG010000220.1:0-4331 GCA_035306865.1 Sphingobacteriaceae bacterium | reverse complement strand
ATTGAGGAATTCTTTATTTCCAAAGTCCCATTGAGGAAATCCAGGTCGGCTGTTTCCAGATTGGCGGTCACCAGGCCATGGTAACGGAATTCGTCTTCCATCAGGCCAAGGTTTTTGAAGTTGATACTATCAATCATCAATTCCAATTCCAGTTTGGGGTATTTGCCCAGCAAGTTGGCCTGGGCTTCCAGATCAAAATCCATATTGGGATCATCGCTCCCTGCATTCACTTCTATTATCCCCGAAGATGCCTCGGCCGTCAGGAGCAGATGCTGATAATGGTACCCCATTGCTTCCAGCCCGATCAGTTCCCCCTGAAAACTGGCATTGGCCTTTTTGGGATCGAGTCCCGTGCCCTGGATTTCGGCTGCAAAGGAAATCTGTCCAAGCGTACTGTCCTGCATTAAAATTTTCCCCATATTCACATCCACTAAGGCCACCTGGGCCTGATAACTGGTATCCGGTTCGCCGCCGCCGGGATTCGCGGTCACGTCATAGGTGCCAGTAAGAGAAGCGAGGCCATCCGAGGTGCGCAGTTCCAGTGCAGTTACAAAGCCATTTAGTCCCCCATTAAAATTGCCGGAAAGTAACAGGTCATCAGGCAATCGTATGGAATCAGGCAGCAATCCCTGCGGCAGCAATTGTTCCAGGTCCGATCTGCTGCTGGCCAGTGTATGCACCGTCAGTTGCAGATCCAATTTATTCATGTCGGGCAGTCCCCGAATATCGGCACTCGCCTGTAGGACCGTCTGGTCCAAAGTGCTGATACTCAAGGAGGGGATATGAAGGTCGTTTAATTTCCCGTTAACCTGCCCTTCCACATGGATGGTTTGGGTCAAAAGAGACTGCATCATTTGCATGGTATCCAGATCCGGCACGAAATACAGCACATCCCGCATACCCAGGTAACTGTTTTGCAGGTCTGCCCGAACCCTTATATCTTCAAGATTATCAGTAAGGGCCTCCATCGAGGGGTACTGTATGCGAATGTAATCCCTAATCCTTGTGTTTGGAGTTTCGGCATATAGCCCTCTCAATTCCACTCCCTGATCTGTGTAAATAAATTGACTTCGCAAAGCCCTGATCGAAAACCCACTGTGATCCCTTGCCGCTAATCCGGTCAAGTTGCCACTTATGGAATCCTCAGAGAAGTAAAAATCCTTTAATTCTCCTTGTAGCCCACTAATATTGATATTCCCATAATCAAATCCTTTGGCCAGACGGGGTTGGTTACCATCTTTATAAGATATATTCCCATCAGCAATATTAAAATGTTCGATCTGAGCTTCCAATGAGTTGAGGTCCAGCGCTTTAAAATCAATCTTCAAATCCTGCATTGCGATGCGGGTGTCAATCTTCAGATCTTCATTGATATAGGCAAAGTCACTGTTTTTCAGAATGATTTGATGGAGGTCGATATTTGGTAATGGACCGGTATCTGTAGTGTCCGGAGGAATTTCAGAAGTCCATTGGCGTAGCTGCCCCCGGAGACCCTCGATTTCAATTCGGGGTACCCCAAAATGCATATGTCCACTAAGGTCAAAGGTCTCAATGTTTGTGGTCAGTTTACCAATTTCCAATTGGGTGGATAAGCCGATCACCTCATCGTGATAGGAAATGCGTATCCGTTCCAGGTTGATCCTGTCAATATCTATTACCATCGGGGAGGCGCTGTCGGCAGGAGCAGAAACGGGTTCCTGTACGGCGGAATTGTTGTCGGATGCGGTAAAGGCATCCAAAATATAGGCAAAATTGAAGGTTTCGTCAGGAAGGTGGCGGTTGATCTGCGCAGTCACACCTATTAGATCCAGCCTTTGGATTTCCACCACATTCCTAAACAATTTCAGCATATTGATATCCACCCGCAGTTTTTCCCCTGCCAATAATGTATCCCCATTCTGATCCTCTACATAGATATCTTCCAAAACCAGCATTTTGGGTAAATCGAGGCCTATGCCACCAATACGAAAGGGGGTTTCAATCTTTTTTTCGAGATAAGCTGTAACCTGACGGAGCACATATTGTTGTACTGCAGGAATTCGGATCAGCACATACACAGTCAAGACCAGGACAAGAACTATACCCAGGATCCACAATAATATCTTTGCTGCAATCTTGCTGATCTTCTTCAAAATATCAATAAAAACCGCTTTTGAAAAATGGTTAACACATAGTATTGATTTAAAAACCATGCCATTTCTTCAAAAACGGGTGTTTAATTGCAAAGTTAAGGGATTATTCCTTACGGTGTAAATATTGACCGGGAATTCTTGCTCATTTAGAAAAATGGTATATTTCCCTTCAGGTAATTCAATTACAGGTAATTTATTAATAATTATTAAAGATGCCAAATCTTTTTATTCTTAAAAAGCTAACTTTGTCTAATATGAAAAATGGTAATTTGATGGAGAAGAAAAACAGGGATAGGGTCCGGGTGACAAAGGAGTTTGTGTTTGATATGGGGCATGCATTGATTGGTTATGATGGCCCATGCAAGGACATTCATGGACATACTTATCATTTATCTGTGACTATTATCGGGACCCCGCTTGAACAGCCTGGGGCAGCAAAGGATGGGATGGTGGTTGACTTTGGATTGATAAAGGGGGTGGTACATGATAAAATTATTTCTCATTTTGACCATGCTTTGGTTTTGAACCAATCCTTGCCGGATGAGTTTAAGAAAAGTTTGGGCTTGGTAACAGGTAAACTGGTTTATTTGCCGGTCCAACCTTCCTGCGAAAATCTATTATTGCATTTCAAGAATCTCGTAGAACCGGTTTTTAAAGAAAAAGGCTGGGAATTGTTTTCGATGAAGCTTTACGAGACCCCAACCTCCTTTGCGGAATGGTGTGTTTCGGATAATTAAGGGTCAAGTACAAAACCTGTGGACTAAGCAAATAATTTGGCCAACCTTGTGTTAATTCATATTTTTTACAACCACTCCTTTCACAGGTTTCACTATTTCCGAGAAATGAATTCATTTCTCGGAAATTTGTTTTCGTTAAAATACTATTTCCCCAAATTTGCATGAATGTGACCCATAATTGATGCCAGAAAAACGGGTAATAAAAAAACGGAGCCCCGCTTCTTTCGATTTGGAAACTCCGTTTTTAACCTCAACTGTGACCATAGCCACAATCAAAGAACAAAATAACATTCTTTTGATTTTGCTAAGTAATTGCCTCTCGGCGTGATTACTTCATTTGGTTTTCTCCTGAACCATTTGGTTTGGATGAACCTTATCAAAACATTGAACCTTCCCCGTAAGGATGAGATCAATGATTGACATTTTCTAACTGGATGATCATTTTCTCTACAGATTTTTAGATCTGTTTCGATGTGCCTTTCCAAATAGTAACTCCGTAAAGTAAAATATTTGTCCGGGTCTGAATCCATCCGAAAACTATCTGGTCTGACCTCGATTTTACAATTCCGGTGCGACCGTTGTTGATAGTTGTTAAAAAAAGCAAGTCAAAGAACTTCGTTACTTGTTGATACCAAGGTAGTGGTAATAAATACTTTTGTCAAGTGTTTTTTTAAATTTATTTTCCACAAAGTTCTCCACAATACTATTAGGGGCAATTTTGGGAGAAATGCTTGAATGTTTATTGTAACAAAGGATTTTGGAGTGGATATTTTGACTTATTAACATATTAACACTTACTTTTTCCACATTACTAAAAATCTACTTGTTGTTTTTTCGATTAAAAATCTTCCTGATTTCTACCATTCTTAATAATAAACCATTCACGAACCGGTCAAAATTATCATCAGAATTTTGCCGTGACACCTCATTCATTTTGAAATAAATCGTATTTTTAGCCATGGAAAAGAAGCAGGGAGTCTCAGGTCCCCCAAAAGGGGCGAAAATATTTGTGCTGGACACCTCCGTCATCCTGTATGACCATAATGCCCTCCACAATTTCAAGGAACATGATATAGCTATCCCTATTCAGGTATTGGAAGAGCTGGATAAGATGAAGTCGGGTAATGAAACCCGTAATTTTGAGGCAAGAAATTTTATTCGGATAATTGATGAAATTTCACGTAATAAGCTTATTAATCAGTGGATTAGAATCAACGGGGAACAGAAGGGCCGGTTCAAGATTATTCTATCCACCGCTCCGACCACCCATGATGCGGTAAGGATTTTTGGAGATGATAAATTCGATCATCAGATTATCAACGCCGCGCTTACCCTGATGGAAGAGAACCCTAACCGTAAAGTGGTTCTGGTTTCTAAGGATATTTGTTTGCGGTTGAAGGCCCAGTCATTGAACCTATTTGCAGAGGATTACCAAACAGGAAAAATTACTAATGTAGGGGAG
>DATGNG010000219.1:0-2984 GCA_035306865.1 Sphingobacteriaceae bacterium | reverse complement strand
AGGAATCATATTATTATGCACATGCTGTACCAGCGAATACCCACCTTCCGGCTTTGTCCCCTGAGCATAATTAAAGTAAAGGTGATCATAGAGCGCATTTTCCGGCAGGTCCAACGCAATATTGTCCGCACGGTACTGATTTGCCCGCTCGTAACGGAAAACAGAAGTGCCGGTTTGAGCCACCCGTTTAGGGTCATGGGTTGGTTCGTGGCGTACAGGGATACTGATCAGACTTGTATTGCCATGTACATCCCGGACCCTATAAGTCAGCGTTCTGACAGCCCCCCTTTCTGCGCCTCCATCCAGCCGGAGGCTGCCATCTCCGTCCAGAAAATGAAAAATATTGATGGGGTTGTTCGGGTCTTTGAAGGATTTCTGGATGCGGGTTCTGGTTCTTTGATAATGTGGGTAGTCAATATAAGCATGAATGGTACCCGACGTGGCAAATGATAGCTTTTCAAACACTACCGTACTTACTGGTCGGTCGTCCAACAGCAACTCAATACTATATACCCCATTATTGAAAGTCGTGCCATTATGCCGGTCCACAGTCTGTATTCCGATCCCAAACCTCCCGTTTACAGGAATAGGGGCAGACCCGTCCTGCCGGTATTGACCGGCACCCTGATGGATAGTTTTGAAATGCCGTCTGGGCGTATGTTCATTGAATACCCCTTCGCCCAGATCATAAATCACAATGCTTTGGATCAAGGGAGGCTGATTGTCCGGAAAGTGCAGGCCAAACAATTGAGGATTAATGGGATTCTGGGTTTCCGTTTCTCTAATTTCAAAATGCAAATGAGGGCCTTCCGAACTCCCGGTGTTACCAGCCAAACCTATACGTTCTCCTTTTTTGACTGGAAAATCATCTGCACCAAGCTCAATATCCACCTCATATCGTTGCAGAGAATATTGTTCTTCCCGGATCCGCTCCTTGTATTTTGCCGCAAATTCATGCATATGAAGATAAACGCTTGTATAGCCATTGGGGTGGGTAATGTAAAGGGAATGGCCACCGCCACCGGCCTGAATCCGCAGTCTGGAAATGTAGCCATCTGCTACCGCATAAAGGGGCAATCCGACTTTTTGTTGAGTCCGGTAATCATCTCCTGCATGGAAATGAGTTGACCTCAGCTCTCCAAAGGTCCCGGAAGCCTGATGGGGAATAGCCAGTGGACTCCTGAAATAGCCTTGGGGGTATTCACCACTTTTGATAATGGGCCCCAAGCCTTGTGCCAGTGCCAACTGCCCAATCCACACAAAAATCAAGGTCAGAATCAATTTGAACATTTCGTTATTTGACTTTGAAATCCAACATTTTTTCTCCATTCAAAAACCCTTCTAAATGATCGCCAATCGCTACGGGGCCTACCCCTGCAGGCGTTCCGGTAAAGATCAGATCGCCTTTGCGGAGGGTAATGTATTGGGAAACGAAGGCCAGAATCTCTTCAAATGAGAAAAGCAAATCTCGGGTATTGCCCGATTGCACAGACTTTCCATTCTTGCTGAGACTGAATTCAATCGCCTTCAAATCCCCAAACTCTTCTTTGGGCCTGAATTTGCTGACAGGGGCGGAGTGGTCAAAAGCTTTGGCCAATTCCCATGGTAAGCCCTTTTTTTTGTGTTCCTGTTGAATATCCCTTGCTGTAAAATCAATCCCTAAACCTATAGTATCAAAGTATTTGCCAGCAAATTTAGGGACAATATGTTTCCCTTCCTTGCAAATGCGCAGCACCACCTCGATTTCATGATGAATATCCTGAGAAAAGGCGGGATAATAAAAATCCTGATTGTCATTTAAGACTGCTGTATCCGGTTTCAGGAAGATAACCGGTTTCTCCGGAACCGGATTGTCCAGCTCCTTTGCATGCTCACTGTAATTCCTGCCAATTGCTATAATTTTCATAGATACAAAAATACCAGTAAAATGCCATAAATCATTCTTTAAAATAGTATTATTGTGCATGATGTTGAAGGCAGTGTTATTTGATATGGACGGAACGCTGATCGATTCCGAGGGATTCTATGTCAGGATATGGCAGGAAGTGCTGGAGCAATATGACCTGTTCATTACCGGGGATAAGTTGCTTGCAAATTTGGGTGGAAAGACTGATTTTCAGGCTTTTGGTGTGTTGCAGAACGAGTTTGGATTTACCGGGACGCGTGATAGTCTCCTGATCCAGATTCATCAACTGGTGGCTGAGAAGCTCCGGACTGAGGTTATTCCTCTCATGCCGGGCGTCCAGGAAATCATCCAATATCTATCCGATCAGCGGATTCGTATGGCTGTAGTCACCTCCAGCAAGCGGGAAATTTCTGAGCTCCACCTGGATAGACATGGCATGCTGCCACATTTTGAGTTTCTCATTACCCGAAACGATGTGGAAAGCACCAAACCAGCCCCCGAACCCTATTTAAAAGCATTGGAAAAACTCAGATTACCAGCATCAGAATGTTTGGTGCTGGAGGATTCCTCAACCGGTCTGGCTGCTGCACAGGCAGCCGAAGTGCCGTGTGTTGTCATTCAACATTATGAGGCTATCCGGCAGATGATACCTGCCGGAAGCCAAATTTTCAATGATCTCCTGGAAGTTCGAGATTATATTGCCAGCTCGATATCCATCACAAAGTCTTCATCCCGCAGGTGAACAATCTCCATGGACTTCTCGTAGTTGGTGGATTTTTTTGAAAAGAAATCATGCTGGGTTGTTTCCACATTCAGTCCATTCAAAACAATCGGATTGACATTTTTCACTTCGAAGATTGGCTCGAAGCCCAGGTTCATGAGTGCTTTATTGGCATTGTACCTCACGTATTCTTTTACGTCCGCCGTCAACCCAACTTCGGTATAAATCTCTTCCGTGTATTTCAATTCATTCTCGTAGAGTTCATTCAACAACTTGAGGAATTTCTCTTTGGTTTGCTGTGGATTTGGCAGCTTGCGATACACTTCCTGTGCCAGCAGCCCCACGAACACCCCGTGT
>DATGNG010000218.1:0-3817 GCA_035306865.1 Sphingobacteriaceae bacterium | reverse complement strand
TTTCAATAAAGTTCTTTAACACTTCAAGATCTTGACCCCTAGTAGCCGTCATTCTGTATAAGCACTGGATTTGCATCCAGTGCTGCCTGCGGAATAGGGAAAAGTACCCGATAAGGTTGCGCATTGGTATGCCCTCTTTCTATTGCTGAAGATATAAACGTACCCATCCGGATCTGATCTTCTCTCCGAATGCCGACTTCCCCATAAAACTCCCAGGCTCTTTCATCCAAAAGATGGTTTCTAAGTGCCTCTTTTGAAGTAAAATCACCTATTGCCAATAGGTTTGACGATAATCCCGCACGTATTCTGACTTGATTAATGAGATCTATTGATTCTTGATTTGGTCCGTTCAGTTCATTTAAGGCCTCAGCCCTTGAAAGTAAGATATCCGCATATCTGATTTCAGGTTCGTCGTTTCCGTGCTCATTGCCAATGGCATTGGGATCCGGCCAAAATTTAAAGGATCTGGTGTTGTTATTGTTTAATAAGGAGACATTATCCCGCTGGGCATTGATATAAGAGGTCAATATCAGATTCCTTCTTTTATCAGCTTCCTCAAAGGAATTATAGAAGTCATCATACAGCCTGTATTGCGCACCCCAGTTGGCCCAGTTGCTCTGCATAGTCAAGTTTGTAACCGGATCCCTGGAAAAACCGGGGGGCAATGATCCGTTCATATAATTCATGCCCGCACCTATCGGCGTATGCGGATTGACCAGGATAAATTCCCTGTTACGTTCATTTTCTACTTTAAATAAATCAGTATATTCAGGAAAAAGGTTATAGTAACCTAAATCCATAATGTTTTGGGCCATATCTGCCGCATGCTGCCATTGTTTGGAATTCAGATAATATTTACACAACAATGCCATGGCCGCACCTTTGTTTGGTCGGCCATAATTGGTTTCGGAACCCGGAGAAGGCAAAGATGGAATGATTTCAAGTAACTCATTTTCGATAAAAAGCTGCACTTCCTCTACACTTGCTTTTGGCAACTCTAAAGGATCCTCCGAGCTTCTTCTCAACGGCACAGATCCAAACCAATTGTAAAGGTGATTGTAACTCAATGCCCTGATAAATCTGGCTTCCGCAATATAAACTGCCTTTTGCTGATCGGAAATATTAGCCATATCGATGTTTTCCAGCAAAACATTGACGTTCCTGATGGCTCTGTATGGCCTAATCCACATATTTCCGAAAAGCCAGTCCAGTGAAGCATCCCAAGTAAAATGGATCATCTGGGTAGCAATCCTGTTTTCACCCCCGTCTGTCTGCCATTCAATATCCGTAGCCCAGTTTTCTAGATTGACCCGGCATTTGCCGCTGTATCCATTGATATAGCCTTCGGCAAAAGCAGCATTTAATAAAGATTCAATCCCTTCAGCGGTGGATAAGAAATTGCCCGGCTCCAACTGGGAATAAGCCGGTTCATCCAACATTTCCTCACAGGCCATAAACAGCGGCAAGGTGGCAAAGATTATATACTTAAATATTTTTTTGGCTTTCATAATTAAAGGGGTTTTTAAAAGTCTAAGGATACACCTAAAATGAAATTTCTGGAAACAGGATAAGCATTGAAATCAATGCGGTTAAATGCCCCCCCATTTGGACTTACAGTCGGATCATACCCACTGTAGCCGGTGAAAGTAAACAGGTTCTCTGCCGTGAAATTCAAACTTAAATTCTGAATGTTCTTAATCCTGTTTGGAAAACTATAACCCAATGTAAGTGTCCTGATCCTCACATAGGAAGCATCTTCGACTGTATAGGAATTCACCAACTTACTTCCCTGGGAGGTGGGATTGACAAAAGAAGGATACTTGTCAGATGGGTTTTCCGGTGTCCAACGGTTTAAATAGGGCTCCGCAAAGCGGTTTCTCCTAAACTGAATCGGGAAATAGGCATCCACCAGATTGTTGTTCAGCATGCTCACTCCCTGTACCCCTTCTACAAAGACATTGAGATAAAAACTTTTGTAATTAAAGTTGTTTCCGATAGACCATGTCAAATCCGGAAATGAGTTACCAAGCATTACCCGATCCTCTCCATTTACGGTATTATCTCCGTTTGTATCCCTAAACTTTAAATCACCCGGTTTCACATTATCCGTGGTCAGGGAAAAATCTTCCCCCTCCTGCCAAATTCCATCAATCTGATAACCATAAAAAGAATAGGCAGGCAAACCTTCCTGAATCATAAATACTTGGGAGGTTTGGCCTGCACCGCCGGTAATGATCTGGCCTAAACCTCCCAAATCCAACACTTCATTTTTAATGGTAGCAAGATTAATTGTTGTGCTCCATTCAAAGGCCCCACTCAGGTTTCGGGAGGTCAATGAAAATTCCCAACCAGAATTTCGCACACTTCCCACATTGGACAAGATGGAAGTAAAGCCTGAAGAAGTGGGTATTGGTAGATTAAGCAACATATTAAACGTTCTTTTTTTGTAATGATCTAAACTTCCAAACACCCTATCGCCCCATAATCCAAAATCCAATCCGATATTCGATTGTTCAGTGGTTTCCCACTTTAAGTCCGGGTTTGCTATTCTGGCTGGATTAGTAGTAGAAATGAGATTATCATCCAATATTGCCGAAGGGCCCGGGCTGAATGTACTGATAGCCGCATAGTTGCCGATTTCCTGATTGCCTGTCTGCCCCCAACTGACCCTTGGCTTTAAGGTACTGAATAATTCGTTTGTCTGCATAAAACCCTCATCGTGAAGCTTCCACCCAACCGCAAGGGAAGGGAAATATGCAAACCTGTTGTTTTCCCCAAATCTTGAAGAACCATCGACCCTAAAAGAGGCCGTAAAAAGATATTTCTCCTTAAATTCGTAATTTATACGGCCAAGATAGGACAATAAACTGTTAGTCGCTCTGCCACTTCCAAGTACAAATGTACTGCGGTCACCCAAACCCATATTATAGGTTTCTGTAGCATCAGAAGGAAAATTCCTGGAAACATTGTTTATATTATCGGAGATAAAACGTTGGGTAGTAGCACCTATAACAGCGCTCAGGTGATGAAAGGCGATTGTTTTGTCGTAGGTAAGGGTCCCTTCCACCAGGTAATTGGTGTTTTGCCCCAAGAGGACAGTTGCAATTCCACCCTGTGGTCCGCCATGTCGGGTGGTTCTGTCTATATAAACATCTCTCCGTGAATTTAAAATATCCCCACCGAAGTTGAGCCTTGCAGAAAGTCCTGAGGTAATATCGTATTTAGCATATACTGTACCGAACGTCCTGTAGGTATTTGCCCTTGCATTTGATCCGTTTGCCAGGGTAAGCGGGTTGTCTAAATCCAGGAAAGGAGATAGGGAAAAAGTCCCTTCTTCATTTCTGAGCGGTAGCGTAGGATCAAAATTAAGTGCAGCATAAATGGTCCCTGATTCTGCATTAATCCCAAAACCTGAAGGGACAAAATCATCTACATTATAACTTAAATTGAAATTTATGCCAAATTCCAGTTTCTCCGAAGCCTTGGTATTAAAGTTGACCCTAGCACTGTATCGATCAAAAGAGGAGCTTTTGACTACACCGTTTTGTTTAAAATAATTGAAAGAGGCGAAATAATTAGTATTTGCATTACCTCCTGTAAAAGACAAACTGTGGTTTTGGATTACTGCATTTCTTCGAAAAAGTTCATCCTGCCAGTCTGTCCCGTTTATTGGACCATCTGGTATCAAATAATCTGGAGAACCTCCACCATCGGCAATCAAGCCATTCAATACCGTTCGGTATTCTTCTGCTGAAAGAAGCTTGATCTTATTGGCAACATTTTGTACACCGACATAACTGTTATAACTGATGCTGGT
>DATGNG010000217.1:0-5164 GCA_035306865.1 Sphingobacteriaceae bacterium | reverse complement strand
TATTAATTGACATGAAAGCAGATCTCCCACAAAATCATGTAGAATTTATCTCTATTGCGGTCGTATTGGAAAGTGATGGCCCGGATGGGGGTGATTGGCAGGTGTATTTGATCAATGAAAAAGAGGAAGCCCTGCAAAATGTAATGGTGAGCTCGAAGGGGTACGGACTAAAGGATGGGGTAGAAGTGAAAACTTCGGTATTGCGTCACTTTATAGGAGACTTGGAAAGCATGGAATATGCACGGATTGAAGCGATTGACCCACAAGTTTTTGGCCTGACCAACGAATATTGGTTGAGCTATTATATTGACGGAACGATTTATGACAAAAAATATATCTTTTTGCCGGACAGTATAGTTGATGAAAATATGATTCGGGTACCAATTCTGGATAAACCGGGAATTTTGATTGGAGGGATGATTAATCATTAAAGGTTTTTTGCGCGATGGAGGGGAAAAATTTGATTATTGCAATTGACGGCTATTCTTCCTGCGGCAAGAGCACACTGGCCAAAGCCCTGGCAAAAAAGCTGGGATTTATATATGTCGATAGTGGTGCAATGTATAGGGCCGTCACCCTTTATTTTCTGCGGGAACAGATTGATTGCTTGGATAACAGACAGGTAGAAAAGGCCTTGCAAAATATTAATATTGATATGCAATACCTGGATGGACAGGTTATTGTACTGCTCAATGGGGAGGATGTGTCGGCTGAAATCCGGCAGATGCACGTTTCTGAAAAAGTCAGTGAAGTGAGCGCCTTGAAAAAGGTTCGGGTTGCCATGGTCGCCCAACAACAGGAGCTTGGCAAACGGCGCAATCTGGTAATGGATGGCCGGGATATTGGTACCCATGTATTTCCCAATGCAGACCTCAAAATTTTCATGACCGCTGATCCCCATATCAGAGCCAAAAGACGATATCAGGAGTTGTTGACCAAAGGTGAACAGGTCAGTCTTGAGGAAGTAATCGAAAACCTGCAGCATCGTGACCTGATAGATACCACCCGCCGGGAGAGCCCGTTGGTGAAAGCAGCAGATGCGGTATTGCTTGATAATACAAATCTGGATGAGGGGGAGCAACTCAATCTGGCCCTGCAATTGGTCAGCAAAAAAATGCGAATAAATGAAGGTTAAACTGTTTATCCCTTGTTTTATTGATCAGTTTTTTCCAGAAACTGCATTTAATACCATGCGGGTCTTGCAAAAGGCGGGTTGCACGGTAGAATACGATCCGGAGCAAACTTGTTGTGGACAACCGGCGTACAATGCAGGATTATGGGATGAAGCTAAAAAGACCGGACAAAAATTCCTGAAGGATTTTTCAGCTGATATCCCAGTCGTAGCACCATCTGCTTCCTGTATTTCGATGGTCAAGGAGGGTTATAATGATCTGTTTACCAATACCGCACAGCACAATCAATGCCGCACTCTTCAGGCCAATGTTTTTGAGTTGAGTGATTTTTTGGTGAATGTTTTGGCGGTGGATTATTTTGGGGCAGAATTGGAAATAAAGGCTGTTTACCACGATTCCTGTTCGGCATTGCGGTCATGCGGTATCAAGGACGAACCTCGCCAGCTTTTGAAGAATGTAGCCGGGTTTGAATTGATTGAATCCCCGGATGCAGAAGTATGCTGTGGGTTTGGAGGCAGTTTTGCCCTCAAATTTTCAGACATTTCTATTGCCATGACAGCACAGAAAGTGCAGAATGCCTTGGATTTGGGGGCAGAAGCTATTGTTTCCACAGACACCTCCTGTTTACTGCAAATGCAAGGTTATATCTCCAGGCAAAAATTGCCCCTCAAAACCTATCATATTGCTGATGTATTGGCCACGGGCTTACCAAATATTTGACCAATTTTTTTATATTTGTTAAACTTTTATTTTTATTCTATTAATCAATTAAAGATAATCCATATATAAAAATGCAAGAAGTATATATTGTGGCCGCCGTACGTACTCCAATTGGGAGCTTTGCAGGCAGCCTTTCCAGTTTTTCTGCCAGCCAACTGGGAGGATTCGCGATCAAGGAGGCTGTAAAAAGGGCCGGCATCCAATCGGATCAAGTTGAAGAAGTCTATTTTGGGAATGTTTTATCAGCCAATATGGGGCAGGCACCTGCCACTCAGGCGGCAAAATTTGCCGGACTTCCTGATATTCCTGCTACCACCATCAACAAAGTTTGTGCTTCCGGCACCAAATCCATTATGCTGGCAGCCCAAAGCATTGCCCTTGGCCAACGGGATATTGTTGTAGCGGGTGGCATGGAAAGCATGAGTAATGTCCCATATTACCTGGACAAAGTCCGGGCTGGCTATAGGCTGGGCCATGGGCAAGTGACAGATGGCCTGATCAAAGACGGGCTTTGGGATGTTTACAATGATTATCATATGGGTTCCGCAGCCGAATTATGCGCAGTTGAACATAAGATCAGTAGGGAGGATCAGGATAACTTTGCTATTGAATCTTACAAGCGTTCCCAACAGGCGCAGAAGTCCGGAAAATTCAAAGATGAAATTGCCCCGGTTGAGGTGATAGGCCGGAAGGGTGATGTGACGGTGATTGCGGAAGACGATGAAATTCATGCAGTAAATTTTGATAAAATTCCAGGTCTGCGTCCGGTCTTCAAAAAGGACGGAACGGTGACTGCCGCCAATGCTTCTACCCTCAATGATGGTGCAGCAGCCCTTGTATTGATGAGCAAAACAAAGATGGAGGAATTGGGACTCCAGCCATTGGCCAAAATCCTTGGGTATGGTGATGCGCAGCAGGCTCCGGAATGGTTTACTACTGCTCCAGCTCAGGCAATCCCCCGTGCTTTGGCACATGCTGGTATCAGCGCAGAACAAGTGGACTATTATGAAATTAACGAGGCATTTTCAGTGGTCTCCCTGGCCAACAACAAATTGTTGGGACTGGACAACCAAAAAGTCAATGTCAATGGTGGTGCTGTTTCCCTTGGCCATCCGCTGGGAGCGTCCGGAGCCAGAATAGTTGTGACCTTATTGTCCGTTTTGGCCCAGAACAATGGTCGTATTGGGGTAGCCGGGATTTGTAACGGAGGTGGTGGAGCCAGTGCATTGGTCATAGAAAAGTGTTGATTATCCGAAAAAGTTTGTTTTATTTGTAATTCATAATTTAATATAAACCCTAAATTGAAAATTTATGAACAATAATCAGGATCAGGAATTAATAGCCCATTTGGACAAGCAGGGGGTGGATGATAAGATGGTATTGGGGCATCCTGCCGGACTGCTTGTGCTTTTCTTTACCGAAATGTGGGAACGATTCAGCTATTATGGGATGAGGGCACTTTTGACCTTGTTTTTAGTAAGTGAATTGTCACGCGGAGGTTGGGAGTGGACACGTGCGGAAGCAATGAGCCTTTATGGATGGTACACCGGATTTGTTTATCTGACCCCAATATTGGGAGGTATTATCGCAGATAAAGTAACAGGGTTTAAGAAAGCGATTCTTATTGGAGCGCTTCTAATGACCCTGGGACACGCATCCATGGCAATGGAAGGATTTTCAGCGAATTTTTTCTACATGGGCTTGGTGTTCATGATATTGGGGAACGGTATGTTTAAGCCGAATATTTCGTCAATGGTAGGCCAGCTTTATCCTGATAACAGTACAAAAAAAGATGCCGGATATACCATTTTCTATATGGGAATCAATGCCGGAGCTTTCCTTGGAATGCTACTATGTGGTTATATAGGTGAAAAAGTAGGATGGCACTATGGTTTTGGTTTGGCCGGTATATTTATGTTTTTTGGCATGTTGCAATTTTACTTTGCCAGAAAATATTTTGGAATGATCGGTGAAACACCTAAAGAAATAAAAATCCAAGAGAGTAAGGCCATAAAGGGAGAAGAAGACAAATCGCTGTCTCCTAAAGTAATCAGGGATCGGTTAGTTGTGATCTGTGTACTCATATTTTTCAGTATTTTCTTTTGGTTGGCTTTTGAGCAGGCAGGGGGCTCGATGAATATTTTTGCACGTGATTATACCCAACGAATTCTGGACGGTAATTCTGCCGTGCTTTTTAAATGGATAGACGCCGCACTAACCTTGTTTCCTTTGGTGATCGTTTCGTGGGTACTGTATGGTTTAGCTAAGAAATTATATGCGACCTATCCCGGTACCATTATCTTTACATTGGTCAGTTTTGCGCTTATTTGGTTTTTGGGAATTTGGAAAATCCAACGTGAGTTTTCATTATTGGAAACTGAAGTAACGGCCTCCTGGTTTCAGATATTAAATTCTTTCTTCATTATCACGCTGGCTGCGGCATTCAGTAAATTGTGGGAAAAAGTGTGGAACCCCTCCGGACCGGTGAAATTTGCCGTGGGTCTGTTCCTGTTAGGATTTGGATTTGCTGTATTGGCTTATGGAAGTAAAGACATTCCCCAGGGAGCGATGACAGCTTCTGTCAGTATGATCTGGCTGATACTGGCGTATTTTTTCCATACCACTGGAGAATTATGCTTATCTCCGGTAGGCCTTTCGTATGTAAGTAAGCTTTCGCCTAAAAAATTCTTAGGACTTATCTTCGGGCTTTGGTTTGCTTCTTCTGCCATCGCAAATATTGTTGGCGGGCAATTAGGAGCTTTAATAGATAGAATAAGTACGGAATATTCGATGGCACATTTCTTTGGAATATTTGCCTTTTTGCCGGTAGCGGCAGGATTAATATTACTTGTTTTGTCTCCGCTACTGAAGAAAATGATGCATGGAATCCATTAATTTATTTAGAATAAAAAGTGGTAGATAGTATCGTCATTATTCCGACGTACAATGAGAAAGAAAATATTGAGTCGATCATCCGGAAGGTTTTCAGCCTTTCGGATGATTTTCATCTATTGATCGTTGATGATGGCTCCCCGGATGGGACTGCAACTATTGTCCGTACCTTGCAACAGGAGTTTGAAGGACAGTTGTTTATTGAAGAACGGAACGGGAAGCAGGGACTGGGTACTGCTTATATTCATGGGTTCAGGTGGTGTTTAGCACGGGATTATGAATATATTTTCGAGATGGATGCGGACTTTTCGCATAATCCCGAAGACCTTCCCCGTTTGCGACAGGCCTGCCTGGAAGGTGCGGACGTAGCAGTTGGCTCCCGATACATTACTGGAGTCAATGTTGTCAATTGGCCCATG
>DATGNG010000216.1:0-3339 GCA_035306865.1 Sphingobacteriaceae bacterium | reverse complement strand
AGAAGCAGAGGCTGCCTCTTCCTCTGAGACTGCTTCATCCGCTATATTGACTTCATGATAAGCAGGCTCAGCAATTGCGGGTTCGCCCTGACCTTTAAATGCTCCGAAAAGCACCATAATCCCGGACAAAATCAATAATACAGGCCAATACCGGATAATGTCATGCACGAATAATATATTCAATTGGTGCAGTAAAAAAAACACACCAATGATCAGCAGAATCAATCCGGCAATATAACGGTCCTGACTGCTTTTCCCTTCCTTTTTGCGCTTCCCGGAACTTGCGCCCACCCGGTAATCCACATCATAGTGCGCCCCCGCCCCATAATAATCCTGCGAATCGAAGGCGGAGCCAGCTTCATAAGGCGAGCCAGCCTTGTGAGCCGAACCTGCCCCATAAGGCGACCCGGGTTCTGCAATCGCATGGGGTCTTGCCGGAACTGCAATCCATAGTACGATATAAACGATGGGCCCTACCATCCCGAGGCCCAGCATGGAAGAAAAGATTACGCTAACCACAAAAGCCAGGCGTATCCAGGTCTTATCTACATTGAGATATTCAGCCAAGCCTGCACAGACCCCTGAAAGTGCTCCTTCCTGTCTGTTTCGATAAAGTCTCTTGTTCATTTTGTCCGTTTTTATTTTCAGCAAATTTTTCAGCAAAACTTTCAGCAATCGGTGACAATATTGCCTTGCAGGGGCTTGATCACGATTTCCTCAATATTTGTGCTGCTGCCCATCTCGAGACAAAGTCCTACTGCCTGAGCGATTTCCTGGGGCCTTACAAATCGACTTTCCGGATGATCCGTCCCATCCCAGGAAGAAGTCCTTGTCGATCCGGGGATAATTTCGGTCAGTTTGACGCCTGCATCCCTCAATTCCTCTCGCAGCACATTAGTTAGACCGGACAACGCATATTTTGTTACAGTATAGGCTCCTGCTTTTACAGGTTGCCTGCTGGCGGTAGATCCAATGATAAACAGATGACCCTGACGGAGTTCCTTCATTTTCCTCCCCAACTTTAGGCAAAGGGAGTGGGCTGCATAATAGTTCAGGTAAAACTGTGGCAAAAAACTATCTTCTTCTTCATTGAGTAGGGAAACTGGCTTGAAAATGCCCGCATTGCTGACAAAAACCACGGGGGATTTTTGCAGTGCCCAATCTCCGACCTGCTTGATCTGTGCCGGATCAGAAAGGTCTGCGGGAAAAAACAAAATTTCTGCTGAAGGATATTGGTCTTGCAATTGCGATTTTAACTCTACAAGGTCCTTTTCGCCCCTTGCCACCAATAACAGATCATATCCCCGGGCAGCAAGCTGTTCGGCGATTGCCCGTCCAATACCGCGGGTTGCGCCGGTGACCAGGGCATACTGAGGAGATGTATATTGCTTGCTTTCTCCCTTTACCGGGTTAGTTTTCACCTTGTTTTGTTTCATAATTTTCAAAATCTATCATTCAAACTTAGATAAATTTTGTCTAAGTTTGCAACAATTAGAGCGAGCCCACTTATGTTTCTTACCTATTTCGGTCAATATGTGCTACTGCTGAGATCGGTCTTCAAAAGACCCGAGAAATGGCGGATTTACTGGCGGGAGATCATGCATGAGATGGATGAGATCGGCATTGGCTCGCTGGGGCTGATTGTGATCATTTCCTCCTTTATCGGAGCGGTAATGACTATGCAAATTGCTTTTCAGTTGGTTTCCGACCTTATTCCTACCTCCGTTATCGGACAGATCAACCGGGATTCGAATATCCTGGAGTTGGGACCGACCATATCGGCGCTGGTGCTGATGGGTAAAGTGGGTTCTTCGATTTCCTCCCAGATCGGCTCCATGCGGGTGACCGAACAGATCGATGCCCTTGAGATCATGGGGATCAACGCCCCGGGCTATCTTATTCTGCCCAAAATATTGGCCGGGGTAGTGATGATTCCTGCTTTGGTGATTGTGGCGATTGCCTGTGCCATCACAGGCGGGCTGGTCGGCGGAGCGATTTCCGGAGCCGTCACGCCTACTGATTATATCAATGGCATCACCGATAATTTCAATGGATTTACGATATCGGTCGCTATGGTAAAAGCGGTAGTTTTTGGATTTATAATCACCTCAATCCCGGCATATAAAGGCTTTTACGTGCGGGGCGGGGCATTGGAAGTGGGTCAGGCCAGCACCAAATCAGTCGTAATAGGCTGTATTACCATCCTGGCATCGGATTATGTGATCACTGCGCTGATGCTTTAAGACCGAAGATTGGGGATTGGGCGCATACACAGAAGTTGATTTGAAGCACACAAAGAAAGAATCAGGAAATGATCAGCGTTGAAAATATCTACAAATCATTTGGGAGCAACGAGGTACTGAAAGGGATCGACGCAACTTTTGAGCCGGGCAAAATCAGCCTGATCATCGGGGGTTCGGGTTCCGGCAAAAGTACATTGCTCAAATGTATGGTAGGGCTACACAAACCGGATGAAGGCACTGTATTGTTTGATGGCCAGAATTTCACCCAGCTGGATTTTGAGGAGCGCATTCCCATTCGCAAGGACATAGGGATGCTTTTCCAGAATTCTGCACTTTTTGACTCTATGACCGTGGAACAAAATATATTATTTCCCCTCGAAATGTTTACCGAGCAAAGCACGGCAGAAAAACTGGAACGGGTCAATTATTGCCTGGAGCGGGTCAACCTGCCCGGAAGCAACAAATTAT
Organism: Sphingobacteriaceae bacterium; assembly: GCA_035306865.1. Taxonomy (GTDB): domain Bacteria; phylum Bacteroidota; class Bacteroidia; order Sphingobacteriales; family Sphingobacteriaceae; genus DASRQK01. The sequence goes on along the minus strand of DATGNG010000216.1, from coordinate 628 downwards.
ATCCGGCCGAACTGTCCGGAGGAATGAAAAAGCGGGTGGGTATTGCGAGGGCCATTAGCATGAGTCCAAAATACCTGTTTTGTGACGAGCCCAATTCGGGACTGGATCCGGAAACCGCCATTGTCATTGACGAATTGATCCGGGATATTACTACGGAACTGACTTGTACGACGGTTGTTGTGACCCATGATATGAATTCGGTTATGGGAATTGGAGATAAAATCCTATTTTTGTATAAAGGCAAGAAATGGTGGGAAGGATCGAATAAGGAAATTGCCCACACTGATGTGGTGGAGTTGAACAATTTTGTATTTGCCAGCCCTTTTATGGCGGCAGCACGTAAAAAGTTTTAGCTCCTGTCTATGGCGGAAAGGCATACTTTTTGCAATGTATATAATAGAATAATTGATATATTAGAATTTGAATATTTTTTGAACATAATAATATGAAAAACCTCTCTTTAATAGTAGTGATGATGCTGATAGGTGTTTCCGGTGCATTTGCGCAGATTCTGGAACCCGTCAAATGGCAATTTGGAGCAAGAAAAATCAATGACAAAGAAGCCGTGGTCTTTATGAAGGCAGTGATTGATAACGGTTGGCATATCTACTCGATGAATGTTGAGGAT
>DATGNG010000215.1:0-4118 GCA_035306865.1 Sphingobacteriaceae bacterium | reverse complement strand
TTTATATTCCATAAAATTCATTAGATTCGTAATTGGTACTGTACAGGCCTTTGGATCTTGTGGGATTTACCGGGCCAATCCGTACCAAATTTAACTAAATTTGTGTCCATTAAAAATATATTATTGAACACCACTACAATTACGATACACTATGCCCCATATTGCCCCTGCACCCCAACATACCCCATCCACCGCATTCACCCGTCTGCTGACCGTACTGCATACCCTCCGGACCGAGTGTCCCTGGGATCGCAAACAGACCATGGAAAGCCTGCGACACCTGAGTATTGAAGAAATGTATGAATTGGCGGATGCCATCCTTGACAAGGATCTGCAGGAAGTCAAAAAAGAGTTGGGCGACCTGATGATGCATCTGGTGTTTTATGCCCGAATAGCCGAAGAGCAAGGTGCATTTGACATTACGGAGGTTTTGAACGGGGTTTGTGAAAAATTAATTGCCCGCCACCCTCATATTTATGGGGATATTACAGTCAAGGATGAAGAGGAAGTGAAGAAAAACTGGGAGCAACTCAAGCTGAAAGAAGGCAACCGCTCCGTTCTGGGTGGCGTGCCCCGATCCCTCCCGGCTATGGTCAAAGCTTACCGTATCCAGGACAAAGTGCGTGGTGTCGGGTTTGATTGGGAAGATAAAAAGCAAGTATGGGAAAAGGTGGAGGAAGAGTTGCAGGAATTCAAGCGAGAGTTTGATATTGAAGGCAATGACAATGAAATTGCCGAACCAGAGACGGTGAATGAAAGGGCGGAACAAGAGTTTGGCGATCTGCTATTCTCCCTTATCAATTACGCAAGACACCTCGGCATCAATCCCGAAAACGCTTTGGAACGGACCAACAAAAAATTCATCCGGCGTTTCTCCTATCTGGAAGAACAGGCAGCTAAAGCCGGCAAGTCCCTCAAAGACATGAGCCTTGCGGAAATGGATGTGTTTTGGGAAGAAGCCAAAAATCTAAAGGGGGGTAGAGGCTGAAATTTGTTATAAATTCTGTATTTTCGCAAACAGTTATGGAAACAGTTGTCAGCGGAATCCGGAGTACCGGAAAATTACATTTGGGGAATTATTATGGTGCATTGCGCAATTTTGTCAAAATGCAGGATGAGTACAATTGCTACTTTTTTATAGCCGACCTGCACTCCCTGACCACGCATCCCACCCCTGAAAACCTTTCTTCAACCGTAAGGCAAGTGGTGGTGGAATATTTGGCGGCTGGAATTGATCCCGAAAAATCGACTATATACATACAATCGGACGTTCCGGAAGTGGCTGAACTGTATCTGTACATGAATATGAATGCCTACCTGGGCGAACTGGAGCGATCAACCTCTTTTAAGGATAAGATACGCGCCAATCCCAATAATGTCAATGCCGGACTGCTAACCTATCCGGTACTGATGGCCTGTGACATTCTCCTGCATCATGGCACCAGGGTACCGGTGGGGAAAGATCAGGAGCAGCACCTGGAAATGACCCGCACCTTTGGCAATCGCTTCAACAATCTCTACAAGGTGGATTATTTCAAAGAAGCATTTGCCTTTACTTACTCGGACAAACTGGTCAAAATACCGGGGCTGGACGGTCAGGGAAAAATGGGGAAATCCAATGGAGACGCCAGTTGTGTTTATCTTTCGGACGAGCCGGAAATCATCCGCAAAAAGGTTATGCGGGCAGTTTCGGATTCCGGGCCAACCGAACCCAACCAAGCCAAACCAGAACCAATCCAGAATCTCTTTGACCTGATGAAAGCAGTCTCTGCGCCGGATACCCTACAGCACTTTGAGGAGCTTTACAACAATTGTGCTATCCGATACGGCGACTTCAAGAAACAACTGGCCGAAGATATGGTTGCTGTGACCGAACCGGTCCGGTCCCGCATCCGGGAAATCGATGCCGATGATGACTATATTCGCAGAGTAATCAAACTGGGGGCTGAAAAGGCCGGGGAGTCAGCACGAAAAACAATACGGGAAGTCCGGGAGATCATCGGACTGAAAAAATTTTATTAAACCTAAACGCTGGAGGAAATATTAATGCATATTGCTATTGTAGGAAATATAGGAGCCGGAAAAACGACTTTGACCCAATTGCTGGCTGGCCACCTAAAATGGGAACCCCAATACGAAGCCGTGGACGACAATCCCTATCTCGAAGATTTTTACAGCGATATGAAGCGCTGGTCATTCAACCTGCAGATATACTTCCTCAACAGTCGTTTTCGGCATATTGTAGAATTGCAGAAAAAGGGGGTCAATATCATCCAGGATCGGACCATTTACGAAGATGCTTATATTTTTGCTGAGAACCTCTATGATATGGGCCTTATGAGTGAGCGTGATTTTCGCAATTACAGCAATATATTTGAAAGTATCATTTCCTATATCAAAGCTCCGGATTTGCTGATTTACCTCAAAGCTTCCGTCCCCACCCTGGTGGACAATATCCAGTTGCGTGGCCGGGAATACGAATCGGGCATCCGTCTGGACTACCTATCCAAACTCAATGAAAAATACGAAAAATGGATCAATCAGTATGAGGACGGCAAACTACTGATCCTCGATAAGGACAGGCTGGATTTTGCCAATAAGCCCGAGGATCTTGGCTATGTGATCGAGCGGGTGGAAGGTGAACTGTTCGGGTTGTTTTAACAACTTTTCTGTTTCAGTTTTTTAACAACTTTTCAGTTTCAGTCTTTTAACAGCCTCTTGCAAATCCGCTGCACCAAACCCGGTCCTTCATAAATAAATCCTGTAAAGACCTGTACCAGAGAAGCTCCGGCATCCAGTTTTTCCTGTGCATCTGCTGCCGAATGAATCCCCCCTATTCCGATCACCGGAAAAGCATGGTTGGATTTACTGATTAGGTACCGGATCACTTCCGTGGAACGGGTTCTCAGCGGTTTTCCACTCAATCCCCCGGATTCGGATACCAGTGCGGGATCGCTGTTCAGACCATCTCTCCTGATCGTGGTATTAGTGGCAATCACCCCGGCGATCCCTGTTTCCTGTACGATTTCAATGATATCATCCAGTTGGTTTTCGGTTAGATCCGGGGCAATTTTCAGTAAAATTGGGCGGGAAATTCCGTTTTTATGATTCCGTTCCTGCAGAGCATTCAGAATCCGCATCAGCGGCTCCTTTTCCTGCAATTCCCTCAAACCCGGTGTATTTGGTGAACTGACATTCACCACAAAATAATCTACCACATCAAACAAAGCCTCAAAACAAATAATATAATCGTTTACAGCCTCCTCATTGGGTGTGGTTTTGTTTTTTCCGATATTACCCCCGATGATCAGCTTATTGAAACCTTTCTCCCTGAGATGCCTCAAACGCTGGGCGGCTACATCCACTCCTTGATTATTAAAACCCATGCGATTGATCAGGGCCTCATCCTGCACCAGTCGAAACATTCTGGGCTTCTGGTTGCCGGGTTGCGGACGCGGGGTCACCGTCCCAATCTCAATGGACCCAAATCCCAGGGTAGCCAACTCCTCAACATAAAGTGCGTTTTTGTCAAAACCTGCCGCCAAACCCACCGGGTTTTTGAACTTAAGGCCAAACACTTCGCGTTCGAGCCGCTGATCTTTGGGAGAATAGGCCGTTCGCAGCAAAGGAGCCACGCCCCACACCTTATAAAAACGCCTCAATGCCCCTGTCACACTGTGGTGGGCCGCTTCGGGATTCATCAAAAAAAACAGAGGTTTGATCAGTCGGTACATGAGTGCAAAGATAAGGAAAAGGAATGTATTTTAATTATGGGCTGTGTGTCCGCTTCGCTTTGCCCGCTCCCTCAAGGCCCATAATTAAAATACATTCTTTTTGAGACAGGAGTTAAGAGAGGAGACCTATCACAAGGCCAGATGGTAGATCCGGATCCGGGGATCCAGCTCCGCAAACTCCTGATCGGCTCCCGCCGGAATTTTCTCTCTGAAAATCCCATACATAGTCGATCCACTGCCACTCATAGATGCATACGCGGCTCCCAGATCGTACATTATGGCCTTGATTTTGGGCAAAACCGGATAATTATCAAACAAGCTTTTTTCAAAATCATTTTCAATGGAATTTTGCCATTGGTCCAGCGGAGAATGGATAAGCGTTTT
>DATGNG010000214.1:0-24783 GCA_035306865.1 Sphingobacteriaceae bacterium | reverse complement strand
CTCCATGACCGGCGCACCCAAAGTCAGGGCCATGGAAATTATAGAACAATATGAGAATAGCCGTAGGGGCGTGTATTCTGGTGCACTGGGTTACTTCAGCCCCCTGGGCAATTTTGATTTCAGTGTGGTGATCCGCACCCTTCTGTACAATGCAGAAAATGGCTATCTCTCCTTCCACACCGGAGGAGCGATCACCCTGCAATCCGATGCCGAAATGGAGTACCACGAATGCCTGCTCAAAGGCAAAGCCTTGTTTGAAGTACTCAAGTAAAGTGAGTTCGGGATAAGAAATATGGAAAGGATATTAAACCCGAACTCACCTTCAAGTAGAATATTCAGAAGTACTCAAGCAGAACATTCTATTTTACGGGTTATTAGGCCGAATGAAATTAGGCCTGCGCGGTTGGCCCCCCAAAATTCATGGGTAAGGGTGGTACATCCTTGCTGTCAATCTCCCCGTGCGTAGCTTCGTACTTATCCAGATTGTCTTCCAGAGCGTGCAAAAAACGCTTGGCATGCTCAGGGGTCAGAATAATCCGTGATTTGACCGTTGCTTTGGGCAAACCAGGCATAACACGGATAAAATCAAGCACAAATTCCGTATTCGAATGCGTAATGATGGCCAGATTGGAATATATTCCCTGAGCAACCTCTTCGGTCAGCTCAATATTCAATTGATTTTCTTGTTTTTGTTCCATAATGTAAAACTAATAAAAATATATTATTTCTTTCCTGAAGCTTTCCGCTGTATGCGGGTCCTCCTTGCAGCCACTCTCCTTCTATTCCGCAGAAAAAAATGATGCCGGATCAGCAAAACCCGTACCCGGAAAGCATCAAAAAAGATCACAAACATTACGATTCCAGCCGGGATAAAAAACGCATAATACCTAAATTCCGCAAAGGAAAAAGCGCCCAGCACCCCTCCCATCAAAAACGGAATAATAATATTGATATGCAATATCAGCCGCTGACGCAACAACTTTCCGAGTTTCAAACGGGATCGAACCGCATCGGCAAGCGCAATCCCAAAGTCTGTCATGATTCCGGTAAGATGGGTAGTGCGTACCACCGAATGTGATACAACCGAAACCAATGCGTTCTGAATGCCCATAGCAAACAAAAGGCTACCCGCAAAGTGACCCCTTTTCTCCATACTCCCATCATAGGTATAACCATACAAGGCCACATAAGCCAAAATGGAAAGCATAATCAAAAGCGGCACTGTATAAACAAAACGCTTGTGCCGACCCATGGACCGGGTGTAAATACCAGAAAAGAAAGCACCGGTGAGGAACAGCAACAGACCCATCCCGGCCATTTTGACTGCCCGCATATCATTCAGGGTCAAATCTGCGGCAAAGGTCGCAGCATGGCCTGTGATATTGGTGGTCAACACTGCAAAGGCCATTAAACCAGCAGCATTGACAAAGCCCGCAGCCAAACTTAGAAAAGTTGCCAACTGCAGGTTGTGCCTGAATGTTCGTTTGGTACCGGTATGCCTCAGCATCGCAGCTTATTTGGCAAATGTTCTGAAATCCTGTCCCACCTCCAGGGCCAGTAAGGTCTCATAGATCAATCGGATAACATGATCGACATCGTGCTTGTGGATCATCTCTACTGTGGTATGCATATAGCGAAGGGGCAGGGAAATCAAGGCCGATGGCACTCCTGAATTGGAGTAGGCAAAGGCATCAGTGTCGGTTCCCGTGGTTCGCGAAGAGGCCTGTCGTTGGAACGGAATCCCTTGCTTTTCAGCAGTTCCTACCAACAGGCGGTTGAGGTTGATCTGCACAGAGGGTGCATAGGACAGCACCGGCCCTTTTCCGCAAGCCAGATCTCCCTGAGTGATCTTATTGATCATAGGAGTCTGGGTGTCGTGGGTCACATCGGTCACGATTGCTACATCCGGTTGGATACGATGGGCAATCATTTCCGCTCCGCGCAATCCTATTTCCTCCTGCACCGCATTGACGATATACAGAGAGTAAGGCAATTTTACCTTATTTTCACTAAGCAGCCTCGCTACCTCCGCAATCATAAAGCCCCCTGCACGATTGTCCAGCGCACGGCCTACATAATAGCGGTCATTCAGGACCATAAATTCATCTTCGTAGGTAACGACCGTGCCCACATGTATGCCCAGAGCCTCCACTTCTTCAATGGAGGTACAGCCGCAATCCAGGAAAATATTCTTCATGGAAGGCCCCTCTTCTTTTTCACCCCCACGGGTGTGAATCGCCGGCCAGCCAAAGACTGCTTTGACAATCCCTTTGTCGGTATGGATATTGACCCGCTTTGAGGGTGCAATCTGATGATCCGAGCCACCATTTCGTATCACATATATCAGTCCGTCCTTGGTAATATAGTTGACAAACCAGGATATTTCGTCGGCATGCGCCTCAATCACCACCTTAAAGTCTTTTCCCGGATTGATCACACCTACTGCTGTACCATAATGATCAGTGAAGGTATCGTCCACAAAAGGCTTTAGGTAATCCAACCACATCCTTTGTCCGGACCATTCGAATCCGGTAGGTGATGGATTGTTGATATATTGTTCAAAAAATGCCAGCGATCTCTCCGTCACTACCGGCACATGTGCTTCTGTTACAGCTTCTTTCTTCTTTTTTGCCATATTTTATTGGTGAATGGATAAGGATTCAATATAAGCAAAATTAACGAAAAAAGAGAAAAGTGTTGACGATTCTATCCACTTTAGTTACGTTTGTATTCATAACCGATTAGCTACAGCTATTTATGAAAAGTAAAAAATGATGAAAAAGAAGCATATACGGTTACTGACCTGGTCATCCGTATTTGTCGCTATGGTATTGTTAACGAATCTAACCTTTATTGGCCATTTTTTGAAACGAAATTATACCTACAGTAATTATAATGGGACTTTCAGATATGGAGAAGCAAGATTAAAGGGAAAAGGCTATACAAATAGAGATGAAGGATATCAGTATTTTTTGAACAACAATACTCAGGTCAAAGACAAACAACTCTACCGGACGTTCACATTGGATCCCTGGCGGTTTTGGGAATGGCATGAGTGGTATTATCATTATGATCGCTTTACATTACCCTATATTTCAGAGAGAACGATACAGAAAAACCGAAAACTGGAGGAGCTGGACAATAAACAAAATAAATAGTATCTTTAGAAATGAAACATTTCAAAACCCTTTTTCTGATACTGGTATCCGTCCAAATGACAGCTCATGCCCAAACACTGGAGGAGGCGGAGAAGCACTACTATGATTTTTCCAATAACCGTCTGTATGGCGACAATCAGAGCGTGATCCAGGCTGGGGAAAAGTTGCTCCCCGTACTGGACAAGCTGCATCCGCAGCGTCAGGTTTTTTTTAGCTTTTACCTGGGCAATGCGTATGAGCAGGAAGGACAGGCGGAAAAAGCATTGCCACTATATCTCAAGGTGATCGAGGCGCAACCAGACTATCATGTGGTGCACCGCGCTGTGGGTTATATTTACCTGATGGAAAGCAACGAAATGGCTGTAAAAGTCAATGCCAGCGAGGATCCTGCCGAACGCAAAAAACTGGTCGAAGCATATCAGGATATTCTGGCAAAGGCACTCCCCCATCTTGAGAAAGATTATGCCTGTGATCCATATGAAGGAACCCTGGAAAGCATAAACAGAATCATGGCTTCATTGGGCGAAAGGGCCAAACCCGGGGAATTCAAACAGCGTATTGAAAAACTGGCCGAAAACTGTGTCACCATACTGGAAGATAGATTTTAGTGGGTCAGGATCGGGTCAAGTGTACAAAAAGTTCTTCGATGCCCGCGGTCTGGTATTCGGGATGCAGGTTATTCAGGGGGCCTTGGGCAACGATCCTACCCTGATGGATGATGACCACATCATCACAGACCGCTTCGACTTCCTGCATGATATGGGTGGAAAGCAGCACGGTCTTGGTCTGACCCAGTATTTTGATGAGCTGCCTGATTTCGATCAATTGATGGGGGTCCAGCCCCGAAGTTGGCTCATCCAGAATTAGAATAGGCGGATCATGCAGGATGGCCTGCGCCAGCCCTACCCTTTGTCGATATCCTTTGGAAAGCTTACCTATAAGCTTATGCTGTTCTGTTTGAAGGCCGGTCAACTCCACCACCTCGGCGATCCGTTGCCGCAGCCTGGCCGTTTTGTACAATTTACCAGTAAACTCCAGAAATTCCAGCACATACATATCCGGATAAAGCGGATTGTTTTCCGCCAGGTACCCCACCTGCCGACGCTGCCCCTGATCCAATGGATCCAACAAGCGGTCACCGATCCATACCCGACCTGCATCAGGTGCCAGCACTCCCATCAAAATCCGCATAGTTGTAGATTTGCCAGCTCCGTTTAGACCCAAAAAACCCAATACCCGGCCTGGTTGCGCTTCGAATGACAATCCTTTAAGCACCGTTTCCCTGCCATAAGATTTATAAACTTCCTGAACCTTTATGTACATAGTGTTGGATTGCGGTTTCTGAGATCATTGTACGAAAGATGAGGACAATTTGTTGTCCAATCGGTATTGATGCAAGACTTCTCCCGCTTCACGGGGGCGATCAGTAGAAAGTATATCTGCCCCGCGCTCTATCAGTTCCCGGTAAATTTCCGGACCACGGCGAGCGGCCTGGTTGTCCAGATTGCCCATGGTTCCCAAAATACACATGATGCCATGGCCATGCAGCAGTCCATAGGTGCCTTCATCTACTTCGCTTGTCCCAACGAATGCCACCAGTCGATTGTCCGGAATATTGAGGTCATTCAACCGGAGCAGATCAGCAGGAGAACGAATGGAAGCAGAAATCATTAGATCAGGATCCAAACGGTACACCTCATGAGATTGATCCGCACTATAAGTAATAACCACCGAATAGGCCTGGGCCTGATTTCGCTGAATGGCCTCTACTACCTTTCGGTAAGGCACTCCTCTTTTTACATCAAGCGTAAAAACCACTCGTCCCCTGCCCCATTTCAAGGTTTCTTCCAGGGAAGGAATCCGAAAATTGGTGATATTACCTTCATTATCTTTCAAAAATAAAGCCTTCAACTCCGCTGCAGTATGATCGGCTACTTTTCCTTTTCCGGTACTGGTCCTATCGAGGGTTTCGTCGTGCATCAGGATCAGCACTGAATCCTTGGTCATCCTGATATCACATTCAATGATCAGTGGCTGGTGTTTACGTTGGAATTCAAAGGTTTCGATGGCATTCTCCGGATATCCTTCTTCAGGACCGCCTCTATGGGCACTAATCAGCGGGAAGCGTCCTTCCTCGTAAGTCAGGAAACGATGCAGATCATCGACAGCATTCAAAACAATCTTTGGTTCCGAATTCCCCCAAAACCCACTTCCCGAACTTGCGGGTCCGCACGATAAACAAAAAGAGGTTGCCAACCCCAGAAACAAAATAACAATAGCCCTCATATGCATGTAAAAATAAAGAAAATTAGGCTAAACCGCTCACAATTCTGCATATAAAATTAATTTCAAAATATTTTTGCAAACTATGGCCTAACCCACTATATTTGCAAACCATTTGCGCCATGTAGCATTGCCCGATAGTATAATGGTAGTACGACAGATTTTGGTTCTGTTTGTCTAGGTTCGAATCCTGGTCGGGCAACACAAATGAAATTACGGATTGTCAGCCGGCAATCCGTAATTTTTTGATTAGCTTTGTATTGTACAAACCCACTCATAATAGATACTTCTAATTAATATAAACAACAATGCCCCTTCAATTTAACCCTGTCAAATTATTTTCCGGTTCCGGATCCCTTGAACTTTCAGAAAAAATCGCGAAATATTATGGGAAACCGCTTGGTTCCATGACCCTTTCCCGATTCAGCGATGGAGAAATCCAGCCATTTTACAATGAATCCGTACGGGGTAGTGATGTATTTCTGATCCAATCGACCAACCAACCAACGGACAATTTATTTGAATTGCTGTTGATGATTGACGCAGCGAAAAGAGCTTCGGCCCATTATATTACGGCAGTAGTTCCCTATTTTGGGTTTGCTCGTCAGGACAGGAAAGACAAGCCCAGGGTGGCCATTGCGGCAAAAATGATTGCCAATCTGATTACGGCTGCGGGAGCGCATCGGATCATGACTATGGATCTGCATGCGGCCCAGATACAGGGGTTCTTTGATATTCCGGTGGATCACCTGGATGCTTCCATCATTTTTGTGCCCCATATCAAATCACTGAATCTGCCCAACCTCACGATTGCTTCGCCAGATATGGGAGGCTCACACCGTGCAAGGACTTTTGCCAAATACTTCAATGCAGAGGTGGTGATCTGTGACAAGCAGCGTAAACGTGCCAATGAAATCGAATCCATGTCCATTATTGGGGATGTGACCGGCCAGGATATTGTGCTGATCGATGATATCTGTGATACTGCAGGAACCCTTTCAAAAGCGGCTTCCCTGATCATGGAAAAAGGTGCCAATAGTGTCCGGGCAGTCTGTACACATCCGGTTCTTTCCGGCAACGCTTACGAAACCATTGAAAAATCTGCATTGACCGAATTGATTGTTACTGATACCATTCCGCTTAAGTATCAAAGTGAGAAAATTAAGGTACTATCCACTGCCAAACTATTTGCCAATGCCATTAAAAATGTCAATGAGCACGGATCAATCAGTGACCTGTTTGAGATCAAATAATTTACTTTGTTTTCTAAGCAAACTATTAGTATCTTTGCGCCCTAATTTAAAATTAAAAACAATTCAATAATGAAATCAATTGCTATTAGCGGTTCTTCACGTAAGAACGTAGGGAAAAGAGATGCGAAGGAGCTGCGTTACCAGGGTTTGGTGCCCGCAGTGCTTTATGGTGGTGAAAAACAAGTCCACTTCTCCGTATCCGCAGCTGATTTGAGGCCTGCAATTTATACTGCAGACGCTCATTTCATTGATTTGGATATCGATGGCAAAAAATACAAAGCCATTATCCAAGACAGTCAATTCCACCCATTGACCGATCAGATCCGTCATATAGACTTTCTGGAACTGGATGACAACAAAGAAGTAGCTATGTTGGTACCCATCAAACTGACAGGTACATCTCCAGGGGTGAAAATGGGGGGTAAGTTGGTGCAAAAACTCCGCAAACTGAAGGTAAGGGCCTTGCCTACCAATTTACCTCAGTATATAGATGTTAGCATCGAGCCGCTTGAAGTAGGAAAATCAGTACGGGTAGAGGAAATCAATATTCCAGATGCTCGCATCCTCAATAATGGCGATGACACCATCGTTTCAGTGGTGATGTCCCGCGCTCTCCGTCAAGCAGAACAAGAAGCTGCAAAAGCTGAGAAGGAAAAGTAATTTAACTTTCTTACTATATAAAAGCACCCTCAACCTGGGTGCTTTTTTTGTTTAAGTCCACTATCTTATTGGTTGAGTTCACTATCTTAGCAATTTAATAGAAGAAAGATTGGTTTTGAAAGATTGGTTTTGAAATGAAGTATTTGATTGTAGGTCTGGGAAATATTGGTCGGGAATATGCAGACACCCGGCATAATATTGGTTTTATGGTGGCGGATGCGCTGGTGGAAAAAGTCGGCGGATCCTTCTCCACGCTCCGGCATGCCTATTATTCTGAATTCAAACTCAGAGGCAAACAGGTCTATGTGATCAAACCCACGACCTACATGAACCTGAGTGGCAAAGCGGTCAATTACTGGATGCACGAACTCCGCATTCCACTCGAAAATATCCTGGTGATTGTGGATGACCTGGCCTTACCCCTCGGCAAAATCAGATTGAAGCCCAAAGGCAGCAGTGCCGGTCATAATGGGCTGAAAAGCATCGAGGCACTTTGTGGCGGCCAAGGCTACCCACGCCTCCGCTTCGGGATTGGAGACAATTTTCCAAAAGGGCGGCAAGCGGATTATGTGCTCAGCAGTTTTGATGAGGATGAAGAAGCTGCACTCCCCGCGCTGATCGACACCTCTTTGCAGATGATCGAGAGTTTTGTCAATATCGGCATCGAGCTGACAATGACGAATTTCAATAAATAATCGGGAATCTGACTATATTTTTAACACTTTCAATCCAGCTTACTTATAAATATCTTTCCGGTGTGCGGTTTCCAGAGCCAATACTATACAGGCTTCATCCTGGATGTCGCAGATAATGCGGAAATCACCTACTCTATATCGCCAAAATCCTTTCCTACTGCCCACCAATCCTTTACCGAACGCACGGGGGTTCGTTGCTCCATCAACATTTTTGAGTAGAAATGCCACAATTTGCCTCTGATTGGTCTTGCCCGCTTTTTTTAGTTGCTTGTCAAACTTTGATGTAGTTTCCAAACGGTACGTCATAGATCGAGTTCTTTGACGAGTTCAGAAAAAGGACGTGATTTTTTCCCACTACTTTCATACTCCCTATATGCTATTTCGGCTATTCTGGCATCTTCCAGATCTTCAGGTTCAATACCGATTTTAAAGGGTATGCTGCCCGTTTCTGCTACTTTTGCAAAAAATATACGGATAGCAGTAGCCGTGTCCATACCGAACGCCTGAAAATAACTTTCAGCTTTTTCTTTGATGGCTGGTTCTATCCTTGCCTGTACTAATGATGTTGAAGCCATACCTATATATTTATTTATATGTAATTATATGCAAATATATATAATATTGCCAATAATAAAAAATAAATCACAGCAGCAAACCATAACACATTAGCAGCTGAGTTCTCAACCGAGTGGTTCGTTATGATTTATTGGGCAGGCACAACCCATATGCAGTTTAAAGATTTATTTATAGTTCTTCTTTGAAAGAACACCAAACTTTGGTAAGTTTGTAGGGAGAATAAGTCTCAAAATGACACCAGATCCTGTAGCGAATATCAACGAGCAAGAACAAATTCTATTGGAAAAAGCCGAATCGGATATTGCTGATGGTCAGGTAAAAAAATTCAGGTCCCACCGTGAAATATTATCCCAGGGTATTCCGGGATCAGGTCAATAGCACCCCTTTTTATGATTCGATCGATTGAATATACTCAAACGTATAGGGAAACGTTATTGGCCACTAATTTAGAACCCGATCAACTCATCGAGCTGTTCATCTGTAAACCGGACGGTATCTGCTTTGAACAAACGACCTGCTTCATCAAATTCCTGTACAATGTTTGGGATATGGATCCGCAGGGGCAACACGTGCAGGCGTATGTAATGGCAGACCCCGGTAAAATGCTCCACCCCCCGGATATTGCCGTATTTGCCGGTTGAATGACCCACCAAGGCTGCCTTTTTATTGAAAAAACTGTCAGGGTATTTACAGGCGTCCACAAAGGTTTTCAGGATTCCGGGAAAACTGCCGTTGTATTCGGGTATGATAAATATAAATTTCTCGGTTTCGGTGACAATTTGCTGGATCGGCGTAAAAGCCGGGCTTCTTTTGCCGAACATATCGGCTTTTATAAAATTGTCCGGAAGATCTGTCAGGCGCAAAATCCTCGAAGCTGCCCCCTTTTCCCTCAGGCGGTTGGCATAATATTCCGCCAGTCTTTCACTATTGCTTTGGGGTCGGTTTGTACCTGAAATTATTGTGATCATGAAACTTTTAATACTAAATTCGTATCTTAGCACTCGGAGAACAGCGTCCCTTACGCATCCAAAAATACAAATAAACAATTAGATATCATTGAAATGGGCAAAATCATTGCTATAGCCAACCAAAAAGGCGGAGTCGGAAAAACAACTTCCTCCATCAATCTGGCGGCCAGCCTGGCTGTATTGGAATACCGCACGTTATTGGTGGATGCAGACCCACAGGCCAACTCCACATCGGGACTGGGCTTTGATCCCCGCACCATCAAGTCAAGCGTTTATGAATGTATAGTAAACGGTTTACCTGCCAGTGAAGCTATTCAGGCCACCGAAACCCCTCATCTTGATTTACTGCCTGCCCACATAGATTTGGTCGGTGCAGAAATCGAAATGATCAATTTGCATGAACGGGAATTCAAAATGAGGCAAATGCTTGATCAGGTCAAGGATCAATATGATTTTATCATTATCGACTGTTCACCATCACTGGGCCTGATCACCATCAATGCCCTCACAGCGGCCAATTCGGTCATTATTCCCGTACAATGTGAATATTTTGCATTGGAGGGCTTGGGAAAATTATTGAACACCATTAAAATCGTTCAGAACCGGCTCAATACAGATCTGGAAATTGAAGGAATATTATTGACGATGTATGATGCCAGGCTACGTTTGGCCAATCAGGTTGTGGAAGAGGTACGATCACATTTCAACGATTTGGTTTTCGATACGATCATCCAGCGCAACACCCGCTTGAGTGAAGCACCCAGCTTTGGGGTATCGGTGATCATGCACGATGCCAATAGTAAGGGTGCAATCAATTACCTGAATCTGGCAAGAGAACTATTGCAGAAAAATGGGCTGATCACGGTGGAAAAAGAAGAGGCAAGTATTTAATATGGCTGCACAACAAAGAAAAATTGGACTTGGAAAGGGACTCAGCGCCCTATTGAATGATTCGGAAGAGGTTTTGGCAAGACCGAACACTGGCAGCCAAAAATCCCCAGCCCTTTCTGGTAATATGCCAAAAGATTCGGATTATCCGGGACCGGGTGGAATTTATGAGATCGAAATCAATAGGATCGCAGTCAACCCTTTCCAACCCAGGACCGATTTTGACCAGGAAGCCCTGGAAGAATTGGCCGACTCCATCCGTATGCAGGGTTTGATCCAACCGATTACGGTGAGGCAGGATGCATCTGGAAATTACCAACTCATCAGTGGTGAACGCAGGCTCAGGGCCTCTAAACTGGCTGGTCTTAATACCATTCCGGCCTATATCAGGACAGCCAATGACCAGCAAATGCTGGAAATGGCCTTGATCGAAAATATTCAACGGGAAAATCTGAATGCCATTGAAGTGGCGCTGAGTTTTCAACGAATGATAGAAGAGCTCAATCTCAAACAAGAAGAACTGGGCGAACGGGTCAGCAAAAACAGATCGACGGTCACCAATTATCTTCGACTATTGAGATTGCCTCCGGTCATTCAGGCAGCCATACGGGATGGAAACTTGAGTATGGGTCACGCCCGTGCCCTGGTCAATCTGCCCGAAGTGGACCAGCAGCTTTACGTATTCCGCGAGGTGCTAAAAAATAGCCTCTCCGTCCGAAAAACCGAAGAGATCGTCCGGGAAATCCAGCAAGGGAAAAATATCAAAAATTCCAGCGGAAAAACGCCCGCTGGCCTGTCTTTTCAATATCAGAAAATCGAAGACGATCTGGCTTCCCGATTTGCGACCCGGGTGAAATTGAAGTTGCAGGAAAAAAAAGGAAAAGGAGCTATTGAAATCCCGTTTAATTCAGAAGATGACCTAAACCGGATTTTGGAATTATTGGATTGGTAATGCGGCAAGGCGCACTCATCTCAATTACCCTTTTTGCATTGATGCTGGTTTGGGCCACTTCCGATGCAAAGGAAGAGGTTTTGTCGGCACCTATGCCACCGGAATTGGCATCGTTGCAACCGATGCCGATGCAGCAAGACACGACCGTAGTCTATAAGGACTCAGCCCGGCTGGCACTGGAGGCCAAGACCCGGATGGCCTGGAAGAGATCCCTCATTGTACCAGGATGGGGTCAGGTGACCAATGGAGGTCTTTGGTGGATCAAAGTTCCTGTCATTTACGGAGGATTTACTACCACTGGCCTGATCTTCGAATTCAACAACCGATACTATAAAAGCATCTTGAAAGATGTGCAATACCGTCTGGCGAACAACCATGCAGTCCCACCTGACTCCCCATACGATTATATTGCAGCCGACCAGCAAGGCACCAGTTACCTGATCACTGCCAAAGATTATTATCGGCGAAACCGGGATTATATGGTGCTGATCACCCTGGGGTGGTATGCCCTGAATGCGGTGGAAGCTTATGTAGATTCTATGCTCAAAAACAGGTGGGAAATCGGAGATGTGCTGGGCGTTCAGGTAAACCCTACTATTATTGCACCGCCCATAGCCTATTCCTATACCAACCCCTTATCGGTTTCAGCGGCACCAGTATTCGGAATCAACCTCAAAATCACAATAAAATGAAAATTGCACTATTTGGTTACGGAAAAATGGGCGAACTCATCGAAAGGCTTGCAATACAACGCGGCCATGAAATCGCTTTGATCGTGGACAAAAACAATAGGGCTCAACTCACGATGGAAGATTTGCAGGATGTGGAAATGGCCATCGATTTCAGTCAGCCTGAAGGGGTCTTGGATAATATTCAGCTCTGCTTCGAGGCGGGCACGCCCATTGTAGTGGGCACAACTGGCTGGCACGAATCGCTGGATGAAGTGCGGGAAGCTTGTTTGGCAGGTAACAATTCACTGCTTTATGGGTCTAATTTTAGTATAGGAGTCAATGTGCTTTTCCATGTCAATAAAATATTGGCGAAGGCTATGGATCCCTATAAAAGCTATGAGGTGCAGGTGGAGGAAATCCATCACACCCAAAAACTGGATTCACCGAGCGGTACAGCCATCACATTGGCAGAAGGAATCCTGGAAAACAATAGCAGCAAAAGCTCCTGGGTCAATAATCTGATCGGGGAAGGGGAAGAAAAAATACCGAAGGCGGGAGAATTACTGATTGAAAGCCACCGTATTGATGAGGTGCCGGGCACACATACAGTGATCTACAGTTCGGAGATCGATCAGATAGAGCTGAAGCATACTGCCCACAACCGCAAAGGTTTTGCGGTGGGGGCTATTTTGGCTGCTGAATGGTTGGAGGGAAAGGTAGGATTTTTTGAAATTGGAGAAATGTTTGATTTCCGGCAGCACTGAAACCGGAGATAATTATTATAATACTATTGACAAAACATAGCAATTTGCCATGGGATATTTGATTTTTGCGATACTATTAGTACTGATCCATATTGGATTGTGGAAACTTTTTGTCAAAGCTGGGCGGGCCGGCTGGGAATCCCTGATTCCATTGTACAGGGAACATATCATTTCCCATAAGGTTACAGGAAGGCCGATCTGGTGGCTTGCATTATTGCTTATCCCTATTGTCAATATTTTTATTTTCTTTGGCCTATATCTGGATCTGGTCAAATCTTTTGGAAAAAGACGCTTTTGGGAATATTCGGCTACGATCCTTCTGCCTTTTGTCGTTTTGCCTCTTTGGGGCAATGACAAACAGGTGCAGTACCTGGGTCAATCGGCTACTCCGGCATTCAAGGAAAAACATCCTTATAAAAAATCATTTGCCCGCGAGTGGGCGGACGCAATTGTATTTGCAGTAGTTGCCGCAACCCTGATCCGTGGCTTTCTCATAGAGGCTTATATGATCCCTACAGGCTCTATGGAAAAAAGCCTGTTGGTCGGCGACTTTCTGTTCGTCTCTAAACTAAATTACGGTCCCAGGGTACCCATGACACCCGTAGCCTTCCCCTTTGCCCATCACACTATGCCATTGACCGGAGGAAAGGCGTACTGGGAAGGGATTAAAATTGGATATAAACGTCTCCCGGGCTTTCAGGAAATCAAACGAAATGATGTGGTGGTATTCAACTTCCCCATGGAAGCAGATGCCCCATTCAACCGCCCAATAGACAAACGCGAGAATTATATCAAAAGGGCTATCGGTATTCCTGGCGATACAATCAGCCTTCTGATGGCTCAGGTTTTTGTCAATGGAGAAAAAGGCTTTAATCCGCCTCAGGGCCAAATGGAATATTTGGTCTATACTGACGGGTCTGGTCTCAATGCCCAGCGATTACTCGACCTTCGGATTGAGAGCAATCTCCAATTCCGTGAACCCTACCTTCTTTTTCTAACCGAAAAAACCTACGAAGAAGTGGCCGGATGGGCCAATGTCTCCAAAATAGTCCCGGCGATCCGCCCCGAAAACACCCCCGAATTGGGTGTTTTCCCGAGCACCCGTGATAAAATCAGTGAGCTCCACCCCTGGAATATGGACAATTTCGGTCCGGTCATTGTACCCCAAAAGGGTTGGACCGTCAATCTGGACAGCATGAGTTATCCCATCTATGAGCGTGCCATCCGGGTCTATGAGGGCAATGAGCTGGAGCAGCGGGAGGCAGACGGACTGTACTATCTCAACGGCTCACCGGCGACCGAATACACCTTCCAAATGGACTATTACTGGATGATGGGTGACAACCGCCACAATTCAGAAGATGCGAGGGTTTGGGGCTTTGTCCCGGAAGATCATATTGTAGGCAAGGCCATGTTTGTCTGGCTAAGCCTTGACCAACATGGCACCTTCCTGGACAAAATCCGCTGGAACCGGATCTTTATGGGAATTAAATAGTTGAGCTATTGAAACTCAGGTTAAAACAGACTCAGGTTAAAACAGACTCAGGTCAAAACAAATTCCACTCAGGTGGATCTATACCAATAAGGTGCTTGACAAAGAAGTCCCTTCGCCTGTGTTCACCATATTCGCCGCCCATTGAGTGCCCCATCCCCGGAATAAACAAAAGATCCACGTACTTATTGGCTTTGATAATGGCATTGACCAGTTGAAGGGTAGAGGCGGGATCGACATTGTCATCCATTTCACCCAAGATCAATAACAATTTACCTTCCAATTTGTGGGCATGCGTGATGTTGGAGGATTCAGCATAATGTTCACCGATTGGAAAGCCCATAAACTGTTCATTCCACCATATTTTGTCCATTCGGTTGTCGTGGCATCCCGAAGAGGAAACCGCTACTTTGTAAAAGTCGGGATGGTGCAGTAAGGCTCCGGCTGAGCTTTGGCCTCCGGCTGAACTGCCAAAGATTCCCACCCTATCCAAATCCATATAAGGGTATTTTTGTGCCGCCGCTTTCATCCATAGGATTCGATCTGGGAATCCGCTGTCTTTCAGGTTTTGATATATAACATCATGAAAGGCTTTGGAACGATTGGAGGTTCCCATGCCATCTATTTGTACCACAATAAATCCAAGCTCAACCAATTCGAACAATCCAATTCGTGATTCGGCCATAAAATTTTTGGGAACAAAAGAATCATGTGGGCCGGCATAGATATATTCGATCACCGGATAACTCTTGTTGGGGTCGAAATTGGATGGACGGAGGATCATACCCCAGATATCTGTTGTGCCATCCCTACCTTTGGCAGCAAAAACCTCTGGCATCTGCCAACCAGTAGCGAGCAGATTGCTAATATCAGCTTCTTCCAATTCCATAAGGATACGACCATCAGAGGTGTTTCTAAGTACCGTCCTGGAAGGTTGGTCAAGGCGTGACCATTGGTCAATGAAATAAGAGTAATCAGGTGAAAAAGTAGCACGGTGGTTACCGTTCTCAGTGGTTAGCTCCCGGAGATCACGTCCGTCAAAGCCTATGGAATAATAATGGATAAAATAAGGATCCTGATCAGCATGACGGCCGCTTCCTTCAAAAAGGATCCTTCGGGAAACCGTATCAACATGGATTACTCGCCGCACAACCCATTCGCCACTGGTGATTTGATTTTTTACCCGTCCTGTCTCTCCATCATATAAATACAAATGATTCCATCCATCCCGTTCAGATGCCCAAATAATCTCTTTTCCATCCGACACATCATACCTATAGTTCTTGGCACTATAATGTATAAAGGTTTGGCTGGTTTCGCGAATTACTTCTCTGGTTTTACCGGTTTCATCCAATGCGAATACACTGTACTGCTGATGTCCCCGCTGATTGTACTCCACCGTGAATTCACGGCCATCGGCACGCCAAACCGGATTGGTCAAATTATACTGATTGCTGATCAGTGTGGCATCGATCTTGCCGACCAAACCCTTGTCCACATGAAATAAATGGGGTTGCTTCTGCTGAAGGGCATCGCCTGGCTTCAGATAATCCCGGGTATGCAATTTGGGCTGAAGCTGATCAAGAGGCGAAGATTCGAGCAGATAAAGAGTACGTTGCCCTCCAGGTCGAATCCGATTGACCGCAAGATGTTCCGAATCCGAAGACCAAAAAATACGTGCCGAATAATATTCACCGGGAGAACCGTCATAACTCAACTGTTTTTCCTGTTCTCCATTAGCAAGGCTTACATAGACATTGCTATTTTTGATATATACTTTCCATTTCCCATCTGGTGAGGGAATGGGATCACCTTCCCGTTCATCAAACCGTCTGCCCCAATATCCTTGTTGTCCCGTCCGGCTTGTTACTGCCTCTCCTTCAGTCAACACCTTACCTTCAGGATCATACTGCCACTGCTTTCCAAAAGACACAAAGTCCATTATCATGGATTGAGGATCAACTTTCAAGTTTGTGATAGGCAAGGAGTTGGCATCCACCTGCTGACCTGACTGGGCCGCAAGGGCCGTGACAAAAGGTGCCGGATCAAAAAGTAACCTTTTATTATGATTTTTGGCATCCACTAAATAAAACTGTTCACCTTGTGGCGTTAGGGTTTTGTAAAAAAAATGTTCTTCCGCACCCCACACTATTCCGGCAGGCTCATGGTAAAGCTTGTGCCGCAGTTTCTCTTTCATTTCCGCAGCACGTTGATAGTCGGTCAAAGTTCCCTGCGCAAGTAACAGAAAAGGAGAAATAACAACAAAAAGAATAGAAATAAACTGTTTCATAATTTAGGAGGTTTTACTGTACTTATTTTCTTTTGATCAGGTAATACACCGGAATACCCAATGAAGCAATCACAATCCCCGGCCAAGTATAATCCGGTTTATAAATAACCATCAACACACAAAAGGCGGTTCCCATCAGTATATAAATAAACGGCAATACCGGATAGCCAAATGCTTTATAGGGCCGGGGCAGATCTGGTCTTGTCTTACGTAGTTTAAAGATTCCAATAATAGCCAATACGTAGAAAATGACGACCACCATAGAAATCATATCCAGTAGATCCCCGTATTTCCCACTTAGGCTCCAGATCGAAGCAATAAGGCATTGCAACCAAAGAGCTACTGCTGGTACGGAGAATTTATTGAGCGTCCCTACCTTCTTGAAAAACAGACCGTCCTCAGCCATGGAATAATAAACCCTTGCACCAGCCATGATCAAACCATTGTTACAACCGAAGGTCGAAACCATTATCATAACAGCTATCACAGTTATTCCAACAGGACCGAATATTTGCTGGGCAACAGTAATGGCGACCCGGTCTTTGTCCGCTGCTGCCATTTCTTCCATGGACACTACACCAGTGTACATAAGGTTAGTCAACAAATAGACTACAGTCACTATTATCGTTCCCAATGCCAGGCTCAGGCCCACATTGCGGCTTGGATTTTTGATTTCTGCAGCCACTGAGGAAGAGCTGTGCCAGGAATCACTACTGAAAATCGCACCCACCATCCCGGCAGCAACCGCTCCCAGTGCGGCAAACAGCGTATAATCGCTAAGTGTACCATCAACAGAAAGGTGTCGGAGATTCCATGCATTGCCTCCACTCCAGTTGTTTTGCCAAACTTCAGGATTAAAAGCAAAGAACCCAAACAGCACCAAACCAAGCAAACTGGCGATTTTGACAAAGGTGAAAAAAGTTTGTACTGTCTTGCCAGAATTGACCCCACGGGTATTGACAATGGTCAAAAGAAGGATAACCGCTATAGATACCAGTTGTGCTGAGGAAATTTGCAGAAAACCAAGGTCAGCTACGATTATATCCTCATCAAGTTGAGGTATCAGATAGGCAGTAAACTTAGCAAACGCCACTCCTACCGCGGCAATAGTAGCCGTTTGGATAATGGTAAAGAAGGTCCAGCCAAACACAAAACTGACCAAAGGGTTATATGCTTCTTTCAAATAAACATATTGCCCTCCTGCCCTGGGAAACATAGAGCTCAGCTCTCCGTAACTCAATGCTGCAGTTAAGGTCATGAATCCGGTAATTGCCCAGACGAGCATCAACCACCCGGCACTTCCTGTATTGCGCGCAATATCCGCGCTCACAATAAAAATACCGGAGCCGATCATGCTCCCGGCCACCAACATCGTTGCGTCTGTCAGTGTCAGCGAGGCTTTAAACCCACTAGTTTTTGAAGTCATAAAACTTCCAGCTGCTCTTGAAGTCCCGACTGATATTCTGATTGGTCAGTGTGGCACGCAACATCTCAATCGGCATGTAGTTTTCCTTCATAAAGCGATCGTGGAATTCCTTGATCGGCATGCGTCCACTGTCCACCAATTCATGTTTGAGGCTCCAAACCTGCAATCCGCCCACCAGATAAGCCAACTGATAAAGCGGGCCATAATTTCCTTCAAAGGAACGCTTCACTTCACCATGTGCAGTGGACGGTTCGTGGCCGACCCGATCTACCAGATAGTCAATACATTGCTGAGGAGTCCATTCACCGAGGTGGTATTTGATAGAAAACGTGATCCGTGCACAACGATGCATGCGCCAGAACAACATACCGATACGCTCTTCCGGAGTTTTGGGGAAGCCCAAATCGTACAACAACAATTCCCAGTACAAGGTCCATCCTTCTGTCCAAAAAGGAGTTCTGAAATTTTCTCCCCTATAAGCTTTGTAACGGCTATTCATAAAATATTGTAAGTGATGGCCCGGTACCAATTCGTGCTGCACTATTCCTCTGGAGAAAAAGGGGTTATTACCACGCATACTCATCAGCTTGCGCTCATGGCTCATCTCATTGGTGGGGTAAGCGATCATAATATTACGCCCTCCCAAAAAGAAGGGACTTACTTCCTGCTGTTGTGGGGTCATCATCACCATACCCCAGGTTTCATGTGACAGATCAGGCATGGTGAGCAAATCCCGCTCATTGATAAAGTCGATAGCGGCCTGATTAAGTTCTATTATGGTTTCGGGTTGTTTTCCGGGAGCAACGTAAGAGTTCTTGACTTGCTCTTGTGCAGCTTTCCAGTCATCTCCAAAACCCATTTCCCGAGAAGCTTTTAGCAACTCAGCCTCACACCAGGCAAATTCCTGTTCGGCCAAACGCAGCAGATCATCGGGTGAGTATGGAATCATTTCATCCAACAATTGCCGGGTCATTTCCTCCCTGCCAATTGGTTTCCCTCCTATGTTCGAACCATCGTCAAACACTTTTGCATCACTTTTGGAACGCACCAGGGTTACATAATTTTCTAATTCCTTGTCCAGTGCCTTAAAGGGCTCCGGTACCCACCACGTAAACAGGGGCTCATAACCATTATAAAAATTGAAAGCGCTTTGAAGCCTATTTCTCAAATCCCGCACAGTCGCATCCAGATAATCGGCAAGTTCAGAATCAATCTCTTTTTCAGCTTTCAGTTTTCCACTGATCTGTTGCAATTCGAGCGTAGCCTGATGCAACTCACCAGCAATCTGTTCCCCATCCACAGAGGTCCCTCTCCTACGATTCTTTTCAAAATCATAGATAGTTTGTGCAAATGGTAAATAGCCTGCAATCTTGGAATAAGTCTCCTTTTGACGCTTCAAACTTTCCTGTTGACGTTCAATCCTCGATTTCAACAACACATAATCCACTTTTCCATGGATACTGTAACTATTGAAATCTAACTTTTTCAACTCATCCAGATACGATTGATTTAGCTTCATCAAGCGCTCCAGTTGTTCGGGCGAATTTACTCCTCCCCCACCACGGCCACCAAAGCCAGCAGTCATGGGGCCATAAAAATATTGGATTGCGCCTGCGTCATTGGCATATTTTACGACCAAACCGGAAACTTCACTGGCTTGTTCATAAAGCTTGTCAATATTGGCAGAGGGCTGTGCATTGGTGGTTACCGCAAAGAATCCACAGCTTAAAAAAATTGAAATAATTTTTTTCATCATATTGATTGGTATATAAATGGTTTTTTAATATTCATTTCGAATAGTCCGTGCGAACCCTTCGATAAAAGCAAATATAAGTTATAATCAACATAGAACCTTAGCAGAGCCGTGCTTCCGTATCCCAAATAACCCATTTTACAGTAAAAATATCGTTGCAGTCTGTATTTCTTATCCCACTACGGTTTGATAGACCAAAAGTGCCGCTGCCAAATCTTCAACCGCGAGACCCGCAGACTTAAATAATGTAATTTCCTCTTTATTTCTCCTGCCCGGGTGCTGCCCGCTCACCAATTGAGTAATATCGGCCAGCACATCTTCTTCTTTCAGCAATCCTGAAGCGATCGGGATGGCCAATTCACCTGTCTCATGCAGCGCTCCCATCCGAGAGTCAACAAATACCGCTGCCCTGCTTATGGCTTCATCATCTACCTCTCTGGTATCTGGTTTATGTGAACCGATCAGGTCGAGATGGGTTCCCTTTTTGATCCAGCTTCCCTTTATGATAGGATCGGCTGAAAGGGTCGCACAGGAGATTACATCCGCTTGTTTGACCGCAACCTCCAAATCTTCAGCTGCCTCAACCGAATATCCTTGATCCTGCAATTCCTTTACAAAAACTTGCTTCTTATCAGGATTTCGCATCCATACTTTGATATTCGTATAGTTTCTCACAACATTGTGTGCTTGAACCAAATGCTTTGCCACACTTCCTCCACCTACTACCAACAGATCACTGGCGTCTAACGGTGCTAAATAAGAAGCAGCAAGTGCAGAAGTGCAGGCAGTACGTCTTGCGGTAAGCTCAGTAGCATTCATTAGGGCCAAAACCCTTCCAGTTTGTGTGTCCAACAATGTATATTGAGCAGAAATTGAAGGCAATCCTATCTTGTGGTTGTCCGGAGCAACAATCACTTGCTTGATGCCCATAAACTCTTTATTCCAAACGGGCATCAGAATCAAAGCATTCTCAGAACCAGATTCACTTTGATAAAAATGATGGTGACGCAGTTTCATAGTGTATTCAGAAAGAAATATTTTTCTGAGCGCCTCTATCAATTGGGGGTAATCCAACGCTTCTCTGATCCTATCATCATCAATAAACAACATATCAAACAATTAAAGTATTCCGTAAAACAATCAATTAAACCGTTCGGGATCGAAAATT
The DNA here is from genome assembly GCA_035306865.1 of Sphingobacteriaceae bacterium. Taxonomy (GTDB): domain Bacteria; phylum Bacteroidota; class Bacteroidia; order Sphingobacteriales; family Sphingobacteriaceae; genus DASRQK01. The sequence goes on along the minus strand of DATGNG010000214.1, from coordinate 3,786 downwards.
TGTATATCAGCCTGTAGTGTTTTGCCATTGATCAGATCTGCGACACTCTGTCCTATGGCAGGTCCAAGGCTCAATCCCATCATTCCCAAACCTCCAGCCAGCACTAAATTGGATACCTTTCTGGAATACCCGAGATAAGGCAATCCATCCGGTGAGCAGGGCCGGAAACCAAACCATATGTCTTTCTTTTCGGGCATATTCAAGTTGTACTCAGGATAATAAGAGCCAACCGCCTTTACAATCCCTTCCACTCTATTCAAATTGATCTGATGATCGATGGGAGCGAGCTCCATAGTGCCTCCGATACGAACCTTGCCTCCCATGGGCGTCAATGCCACCCTTGCCTCCATTAGCAATGCAGGATGCTGTACTTTTCCTTCAAAAACATCGGTCAAAAAGGAATATCCCTTCCCCGGCATGATGGGTATCGATAAATTGACCTTTCGAGCTAAATTGCCCATCCAGGCTCCACCGGTCAGCACAATTTGATTTGCTTGAATTTGCCTTCCATCAGACAGATAGGTTTTCTCAATACGACCAGCTTTCAAGTCAAAACCTTCTACCTGTACTCCCGTCTGCAACTCCACTCCCATTTTCTTCAATTCTGAGATGAGTGTTTGTATCAGTGCAGGTGGATACAAGTGTCCGTCACACTTATAATGAACTGCACCCAGCACATCCAGCTTGACACCGGGTTCGAGCGCCTGAACCTCGTCTTTGTTCAGCACGGCAACATCCAGCCCCATATCTCTGGCACGATTGGCCAAATGAATCTCCTCCTCTTCAGTACTGCCTGTTTTGTACAGCATCAAAATCCCCTTGTGTTGCAGGTCGAAATCCGTACTTAATTCAGTCGCCAATTGATCATAAAGCTGGCTACTATAAAGATGCAGGTCCTTTAATGCCGGAGACGCTCGGAGCACATGCTTTTCATTGGCGTGTTGCAGGAATCGCATTCCCCAAGTCAATAGTGACCAATTGAGGGAAGGCTTGACATAAAATGGGCTTTTTCGATCAAACATCCATTTGATACCCTGCGAGACAATTCCCGGAGCTGCCATGGGGGTAAAATGGCTGGGGACAATCATGCCCGCATTGCCAAAGGAACAACCATCCGTCAAGTCTCCTCTCTCTATTAGGGTCACTTGCCGCCCGCTTTTTGCAAGGTAATAAGCAGAGGCCAAACCAGCAATGCCGCCTCCGATCACCAATACCTTATCACAATACTTGGAATCCATGTGCATACGGATCGTCATCATCAATAAAAATAGTATTATAACCTGTGATCATTGCCCAACCTTCAATACTGGGTATAATGGCCGGGCGTCCATCGCCAAAAGCGTTTTCAACTACCTGTTCCACCTTACCTGTGAATTTTGACCCAATGATACTCTCATGGACAAAAGCCTCCCCTTGCTTGAGCTTTCCTTTCGCGTGCCACTGGGCCATACGAGCCGAAGTACCTGTTCCACAAGGAGAACGATCGATTGCTTTATCTCCGTAAAACACCGCATTCCGTGCTGTTGAAGAAGGGTCCAAAGGCTTACCAGTCCATTGTATATGGCTCAGTCCATTGATGTTTTTATCTTCCGGATGGAAAAAACTATACTTTTCATTGAGGCGTTGGCGGCATACTCTGCTCCATGCGATCAATTGATCTGCATGATAGTGTTCCATCCCCTTGAAATTTTCCTGAGGATCAATGATGGCATAAAAATTACCACCATAAGCCACGTCCACTGTCAAGGTTCCCAGATCCGGGCATTCTACTGTCAGCCCTTCTGCTTCCAGAAAAGATTTTATATTGGTCAATTTTACTGATTTGACTTTTTTGCCCTCCTGCATGTAATCTACCAAAACCAATCCCGCAGGAGTTTCCAGCCGGAGCTTACCCGGAATTTTAGGGATCACCAAACCCTCTTCGATTGCGATCGTTACCGTGCCAATTGTGCCATGGCCACACATGGGTAAACACCCGCTGGTTTCAATGTAGAGCACCCCAACGTCATTCTCCGGATCAATAGGGGGGTATAAAATACTACCGCTCATCATATCATGGCCACGTGGTTCAAACATCAATCCCTTGCGTATCCAATCGTATTCTGCCAGAAAATGTAAACGTCGTTCCATCATGGAATTTCCAACCAAATTGGGACCTCCACCAGAAACCAGTCTGACCGGATTGCCACAGGTATGAGCGTCAATACAGGAAAATGTCCTCTTCATTGCTTAGAGTTTATTTTGTTTTCAAATTGGCTCTTTTGTGTATTCGGTATTGATCGTCCGCCAAATGTCCAGGGGATTACTGTTTTTCAACTCATCCGGTAGCCACTCATCGGACCAATTCTGATAACTAATCGGTCGGGCAAAACGCTGTATAGCATCAGGCCCTACTGCAGAAAATCGGCTATCAGTGGATGCAGGAAAAGGCCCGCCATGTTGCATGGCGTAAGCAACTTCGACCCCGGTAGGGAATCCATTGTGCAATATCCGTCCACACTTTGTGGTCAGTATATCCACAAGTTCACCATACTGTCCCAATTCTTCATCATTTGCCAATAAAGACGCAGTCAATTGCCCATTAAACTTCCTGGCAACAGCCAACAATTCCTGCTGATCACTATAAGTCACCAGAATTCCGAATGGGCCAAACACTTCTTCTGCCAAAACATCATTGGAAAGAAAATTTTGCGCCTTGACCTTCACCAACGCAGGGTTTCCCTGTATTTTTTCACCGGGCGCAACCGAAGCAATCAACTCCACCCCTACCTGACCGATTATCCTTTGCTTGTTTTTCTGATAATTGTTGGCTATACCCTGATGCAGCATTGGGACCGGAGCGATCTTTTGTAACGCTTCCCGGAGTGCCCCTATAAAATCAGGAAGATATTCATTTTCCGGCACCATCAATACGCCAGGATTGGTGCAAAACTGCCCCACCCCAAGTGTCAATGAGGCAATATATTGTCCTGCCAGCTCTTCACCTGATGACTTAAGTTTCCCGGGAAGCAAAAATACCGGATTGACACTACCCATCTCAGCAAAAACCGGAATGGGTTCCTGACGTCTTGCAGCTAAGTCAAACAAGGCTTTTCCGCCAGTCAATGAACCTGTAAATCCAACAGCCTTGACCAAGGGATGGGAAACTAAAAAATTCCCGGCTTCGAAACCATCACTAAAAACCTGTCCGAACAGGCCTGAAGGTAGTCCGGCCTTCCGGATACCCCTTGCAATAGCTTGCCCCATAATCGCGGATGTCCGGGGATGGGCAGGATGGGCTTTGACAATCACCGGGCAGCCGGCCGCAATAGCTGATGCCGTATCACCTCCAGCTGTTGAATAGGCGTAAGGAAAATTACTTGCCCCAAATACCACAACAATACCTAATGGCACATAAGATTTACGGAGATCGGGTTTGGGGGGATTGCGATCAGGGGCAGCTGTGTCAATCCGGACAGGAAGAGCCGTTCCAGCAGCCAATCCATCCGCATAACTCCGCCACTGAAAGACAGTTCTGGCCTGTTCACCCTGCAATCGGGCCAGTGGCAGATTCGTTTCTTCACTGGTCGTTTTGGTCAGCTCCTCACCCAATGCCTCTATTTCATCGGCAATCAAGTGCATTAGCGCAGCCCGTTCTTTAATGTTTTTACTCTTTAGTACCGGGAATGCGCTCTGGGCTTCCTGCACTAATTTCTCTATACTTTGAATAGTTGTATTTATTTCCATTGGGATTCATTTATTCAATATCTGGTAGCACGGGCCTGGATGCAATTGCGTCATCAATAA
>DATGNG010000213.1:0-3963 GCA_035306865.1 Sphingobacteriaceae bacterium | reverse complement strand
CGCCTCCCAATGTTCACCAGGGATGGGGCAGCAGCCTATAAAAAGGACCTGACCAATACACTTGTATTATGCAGCTCGCTGGGGGACCCCCAGCACCAATTCAGAAGTGTCCATATTGCAGGAACCAATGGAAAGGGTTCCTGCTCGCATGCCCTGGCCGCTATTCTTCAGGTGTCGGGCTATAAAACCGGTCTTTATACTTCCCCACACTTAGTCGATTTTCGCGAACGGATCCGAATCAATGGACAAATGATCCCTGAGAAAAAGGTAATTGATTTTGTGGAAAGCAATAAAAGCACCATCGAACTGATCCAACCCTCATTCTTCGAAGTCACCGTCGCTTTGGCTTTTGAATATTTTGCATCCGAAAAAGTAGATATAGCGGTGATTGAAACGGGCTTGGGTGGCCGTCTGGATTCCACGAATGTGGTCAACCCTCTTTTGTCTGTTATAACCAACATAGGAAAGGACCATACCAATATGCTCGGCGACACCCTGGGGGAGATTGCCGGGGAAAAAGCAGGTATTATCAAGAGGGGAGTGCCGGTGGTGATCAGTGAATATCAGGAAGAAGTAGCCGATGTTTTCCGTAAGAAGGCCGCTGAAACCGGTTCTGAATTGATTTTTGCCTCCAGCTGTCTTCATGTAAACGCTGTAGAGCGGGATATGGCTCAGCAAACAATCGAAGTAGGAGCAAAGGACATCCGGGATACGATCACCTATGAATTGGATCTGCTGGGGACTTATCAATCGAAAAATCTACTGGGGGTATTGGCTGCGGTAGATCAATTGCGTTCATTGGGTTGGAGTTTGCCACAAGATTCGGTTCAGGCAGCTCTTTCTAAGGTTCGCAAATTGACAGGTTTGAGGGGAAGATGGGAAGTACTGGGCCATTCACCTCTCTTAGTATGTGATACGGGCCATAATGCAGATGGATGGAAGGAAGTCATGCAGAATATTAATCGGACTCCCCATCATAATTTGCACTTGGTTTTAGGCGTGATGGCAGATAAGGACTTAGACGAAATGTTGCCAGTATTGCCTCTTGAAGCGAAATATTACTTTTGTCAGGTTGACCTGCCAAGAGCAATGCCAGCCAGGGAATTGGCCCAAAAAGCTGAGGCATATGGATTGTTGGGTCAATATTATGACAATGTCCTTGCTGCTACTGCTGAGGCTTTGAAAATGGCAGATTCCCAAGATTTGATATTTGTAGGAGGCAGCACCTTTATTGTGGGGGATCTATTGGCCAATCGAATCTAATCCAGATTCCGGCAACCGATTACTCCTCCGTCAATTCTCCCCGCAAGTTTTTCTGGGCCCAATAAGCTACTTGATCCTGATCCTCATATTCGCCCTGGAGATACATAAATTTGGTAATTGCTGCTTCGAATGTCATATCATACCCGTTTAATACCCCAATCTCCTTAAGGTATTTGCTTGTTTCATAACGTCCCAGTTCCACTGATCCCACCCGGCACTGGGAGATATTCAAAACATTTTTTCCCTTCGCAATGGCTTCCGCCAATAAATCAAGAAACCAGGGTGCGGTGGTAGTGTTACCTGTCCCAAAGGTTTCCATAATCACTGAGCGGGCATCTGACTCCAGCACAGCCCGGACAATTCTTGGGCTGATGCCGGGAAAAAGTTTTAACACCGCCACTGCATCATCAATTTGAGTATGCAGGCGAAATTTTTTTCCACTATTATTGAGAAATGCTTCCTGATTATACTTTAGATGCACACCAGATTCAACCAAAATGGGATAATTTGGCGAGCGGAAAGCCTCAAATTTTGCTGAATTATATTTGAATGATCGATTGCCCCTAAAAAGCTTGTTGTCAAAAAAAATGCAGACTTCGTGAATCAGGGGGTTATTGTTTTTTTTGGCAGAGGCCAATTCCAGTGAAGTAATCAGGTTTTCCCGGGCATCGGTTCGGATTTCTCCTATTGGCAATTGAGAGCCGGACAATATCACCGGCTTTTGCAAACCCTCCAGCATAAAGCTCAGGGCAGAGGCGGTGAATGCCATGGTATCTGAGCCGTGCAGAATCACAAACCCATCATATTCTTCATAATTTTCCTGGATAAGCCGAGCCATCTTTATCCAGATTTCAGGCGTCATATTAGATGAATCGATGATTGGTGAAAAGGAGTGGATTGTCAACTGGTAATCCAATCGCTTTAGTTCGGGTACGTTGCTGGCAATCAAATCAAAATCAAAGGGAACGAAAGTCGAAGTTTTTTCATCTTTGACCATTCCTATAGTTCCGCCAGTATATAATACCAATATATTGTTCATCAATCAAAAATTGCTGGTTTGGGTAATTTGAAAATCCGATCTGCATTTTCAGATGTTATTTTCGATAATTCCTCTATTGAAACCCCATGCAAATCTGCAACTTTTTCTGCGATATACAAGAGGTAACTGCTTTCATTCTGCTTCCCTCTGAAAGGTACCGGTGCCAGGTAAGGCGCATCAGTTTCCAGGACAATATGTTGTAATGGGATCTCTTTCACAACCTGATCCAGACCAGCATTTTTGAAGGTTACCACTCCACCAACCCCCAGATGTAATTTATATTCTATAGTTTTTTGGGCCTGCTCAATAGTGCCGGTAAAGCAATGCAGAACTCCACTGAGTCGCCCATCCTGCACTTCTTCCAGCATTTCGAATAATTCATCGTAAGCCTCCCGGCAATGGATAGAAACAGGCAGATTTAAAGTCTTCGCCCAGTCTGTCTGGATCCGGAAGGCTTCCTGCTGCCATTTTAGGGTACTTTTGTCCCAATATAGGTCCAATCCGATCTCACCGATAGCAAATAGTGGAGGATAGGATTCCTCCCGGTCCATACTTTTGTCAATAAATGTTTTGATTGTCGCCAACTGCTCAGAAAAATCCTCTTTGACGCTGCAGGGATGCAAGCCAAGCATGGCAAAAGTTTGGCCCGGATATTTGGAAACTGTACCAAAGACCAGATCAATTGATGCTGTATCCACATTTGGCAGGATTAGTCGATGGATATTGTTGGCCGTGCACCGTTGCATCATATCCTTCAACACCTGCTCATTGGTGGTATAATATATATGTGTATGGGTATCTGTAAGTGAAATCATTTGGACAAACTTAGCCAAAATGTACTAAAATATAAACGGGCTCCACAATATAGTGCAAGCCCGTTTAAAAATATTTAGAGAGTAATATTCTCGTTTTCCCTGATTTATTGTCCAGACTGGCTTTCGGAAGGAATGATATCGATCAACTCAATATCAAAGATAAGTGGTGCATATGGAGGAATTTGCCCACGCATATCTCCCTGCTCACCGTAAGCCAATGCAGAAGGAATGATTAATTTAAATTTACTTCCAACCGGCACAAGCATCAAGCCTTCATCCCACCCGGGGATTACTTGTCCTACACCGATTGCAAATTTTGCAGGCTCATAGGCACGCATAGGATTAAAAACTCCTGATTTTTCGGCGATTGACTGAATACTTGTGTCAAAAACTTTGCCTGAGGTCAGAGAACCTGTATAGTTTACAACTACCGTATCCGTTGCTTTAGGAGTTTCCCCATTTCCTTTCTCGGTAATAACGTATTGCAAACCACTGGAGGTTTTTTCCGGATCCAGCTTGTTGGTGCTTATATAATTGTCAACCTTACCTTGTTCTGCCTCTTTCAATTTTGCAATTTCACCTTCAAAATAAGTATTGACATCTGCATAAAGTGCGCTATCAGTCAGCTCACCTTTTTTGAAATGCTTATTCACCTTAATGTTAAATATTACATATTTATCGATAAAATCTGGTTTGGGTTGACCAGTCTTTACAGACAGCGTATCCATGTTTAAGTGAAAGATTGCACTATCCCCTTCACCAAGCATTGAGAACATGGTGTTGTGATCACCCGGATACAGGCCAGGAAGGCTATCTGGTGCAATATTAATGATCTGGGGGAGACCG
>DATGNG010000212.1:0-2306 GCA_035306865.1 Sphingobacteriaceae bacterium | reverse complement strand
AAAATCAATGGCCTCAGCCCGGTAATTGCCATAGAACAAAAAACCACCAGCAAGAACCCTCGTTCTACGGTAGGGACGATCACGGAAGTATATGACTTTATGCGTTTGCTTTTTGCCCGTGCCGGCGAAGCGTATTCCTACGTATCCGGTCGGAAAATGGAACGCATGTCGGATGATCAAATCGTGGAACGTATCCTCACCCAGTTTGAGGGGCAGCCGATTTATATTCTGGCTCCGATGGTGAAAGGCCGGAAAGGGCATTACCGTGAATTATTTGAGCAGATTCGCAAGCAAGGTTATTCCAAAGTACGGGTAGATGGGGAGGTGTTGGATTTAGTGGCTAAAATGCAGGTTGACCGCTACAAAATCCATGATATTGAGATGGTGGTGGACAGGCTTATTGTGCAGAAAAAGGATCAGCAACGGCTATACGAATCGGTAATGCAAGCTATGAAAGTAGCGCGGGGCATTATCAAAATCAGTGACCAGCACAATAAGGAATATTTCTTCAGTAGATACCTGATGGATATGGAATCAGGTGTTTCCTATGATGAGGCCCAGCCAAATTCCTTCTCCTTCAACTCGCCTTACGGTGCTTGTGCACATTGCAGTGGATTGGGCTTTGTATTTGAAGCGGATCAGGCTGCCGTCATTCCCGACCCCAAGTTAAGTGTGCAAAAGGGTGGGTTAGCCCCCTTGGGGGAATATAGGGAAAATTGGGTGTTCCAAATTATCAAAACCTTACTCAAAAGACATGGGATAGCTGTCAATGATCCTATAGAAAAATACCCGGAAGCTTTGATAGAGGAGCTGTTCAATGGCTTGGATGAACCATTGGATGTTCCATCTGTATATAGTTCCTGGAGCACCAAAACCCATGCGGTCACATTCAATGGCTTGTTCAATTTCCTCGAAGAACAATACGAAAAACTGGGGTTAAACAGCCAAAATCTTGATGAATACAGGCAAAAGCGCGTCTGCCCGACCTGTAAGGGTGCCAGGCTGAAGCGGGAATCGCTGCACTTCCGGATTGCCGACAAAAATATTTTTGAGCTAAGCCGGATGGATATAGGGGAATTGAAGGCATGGTTTGACGTCCTGGAGGGGCAGCTCAATGAAAGGCAGCAGCGTATTGCCGTAGAAATACTCAAGGAAATCCGCGCACGACTGGGGTTTTTGCTGGATGTTGGCCTCAATTACCTGACTTTGGACAGACCCTCGGGATCCTTGTCCGGAGGAGAAGCACAGCGGATCAGGCTGGCGACCCAGATTGGCTCTCAGTTGGTCAATGTGCTTTATATTCTGGATGAACCGAGTATTGGATTGCACCAGCGGGACAATAATAGATTGATCAGCTCCCTGAAAAACCTTCGGGACATTGGCAATTCGGTATTAGTTGTGGAGCATGATAAAGATATGATCCTAAATGCGGATTATGTGATTGACATGGGTCCCGCAGCTGGGGAGCATGGAGGAGAAGTTGTGGCCCAGGGCAGCCCTGAGGAACTCCGCAATAGTGGAACGCTCACCGCACAGTACCTTAGTGGCCAAAAGTCTATCCCTATGCCAGAGCAGCGGCGCAAGGGGAACGGACATCATTTATTGCTATCGGGAGCCTCCGGAAACAACCTAAAGAACATAGATCTCAGCCTGCCCCTGGGCGGACTTATTTTGGTCACCGGGGTTTCCGGCAGCGGAAAATCCACGCTGATCACCGAAACTCTTTACCCTATTTTGAACCATCACTTCTTCAGGGCCAAGAAAAAACCGTTGCCATATAAGAAGCTATCGGGTCTGGAACATATTGACAAAGTTATTGAAATCGACCAAAGCCCGATCGGTCGTACCCCACGTTCGAATCCGGCCACCTATACTGGTGTGTTTTCGGATATACGGAGCCTGTTTGTGCAGCTGCCGGAAGCCAAGATCCGGGGTTACAAGCCAGGCAGATTCTCCTTTAATGTCAAGGGTGGCCGATGCGAAACCTGCCAGGGAGCAGGCATGAAAGTGATAGAGATGAATTTCCTGCCGGATGTGCAGGTTCCCTGCGAAACCTGTCAGGGGAGGCGATACAACCGGGAAACCCTGGAAGTCCGCTACCGTGGCAAATCCATCAGCGATGTCCTGGACATGAGTATAGATGATGCTGTGGAATTTTTCGAACATATCCCTTCAATTTTCCGTAAAATCAAAACACTCAGGGATGTCGGTCTCGGATATATCACTCTGGGGCAATCCTCCGTGACCCTATCTGGCGGAGAAGCTCAACGCGTCAAGCTGGCAACCGAACTTTCCAAAAAAGATAC
>DATGNG010000211.1:0-10480 GCA_035306865.1 Sphingobacteriaceae bacterium | reverse complement strand
CCACTAAAACAATTGTCAAACGTGGAGTGACCGAGCTTGTGACCCCTGGCGTGTCCTACAATGACAATATTGTTCAGCAAAAATCAAATAATTATCTGGCCTCTGTATTACTTGAAAAAGGACAGGTCGGTATTTCCTTTCTTGATATTTCTACAGGAGAGTTTTTGGTAGCCCAAGGTTCCGATTCCTATATTGACAAATTGCTGCAGGGCTTTCAACCCAGGGAGATTATTTTGGGAAAACACCAATACAAGGAGTTTATTGAAAAGTTTGGCAATCGTTATTACACCTATACGCTCGACGAGTGGCCTTATACCGGAGACTATGCCTGGGAATTGTTGTTGAAACATTTCAAGGTGAGCTCACTCAAAGGTTATGGTATTGAACGGATGGGACTTGCCCAATGTGCTGCCGGTGTGGCTTTACATTATTTGAATGACACTGAGCATAGGCAATTACAGCATATTTCGAAAATCTCAAGGATTGAGGAAGAGCGATATATGTGGTTGGATCGGTTCACGATCCGAAACCTGGAATTGGTGTCTTCCAACAATGAGCAAGCAGTGACCCTGGCAGATATTTTGGATCATACCTCCACTCCTATGGGGGCCAGATTGTTAAAACGTTGGATTTTGATGCCACTTAAAGAGCTGGAGCCAATACAGGCACGGTTGGAACTGGTTTCTGCCCTTCTGAAGGATACTGCTTTGCATGAGGAGCTGATTGAGGAATTGGGGAATATAGGAGATTTGGAAAGGCTAATCAGTAAAATTGGACTTCAAAAGGCCAACCCACGGGAGCTGTTGCAATTGAAACGGGCATTACATGCAGTTGAAGCTATCCGTAGTTTGCTGTTGTCAAAGGAAAGTGAGGAAAAAAATAGTTCAGCAAACACCCAGGATCTGAAAAATCACAAGCAGGCATTGACGCAGATTGCAACAACTTTGGATAGTTGCGATGCAATTCGTGATCGTATCGGCCAGGTACTTAACCCGGAAGCCCCCGTGCAATTAAGCAAAGGCAAAGTGATTGCGGACGGCGTAGATGAAGAACTGGATCGTTTGCGTAAAATTGCATACGGAGGAAAGGATTATTTGCTGGAAATTCAGCGGAGGGAAGCGGAGGCTACTGGCATTCCTTCACTGAAAATCGCATTCAACAATGTGTTTGGCTATTATCTTGAGGTGACGAATGCCCATAAGGATAAGGTTCCATCGGATTGGCTACGTAAACAAACCCTGGTCAATGCAGAACGATATATTACCGAAGAACTCAAAACCTATGAGGAGCAGATTTTAGGGGCGGAGGAAAAAATCATGGCGTTGGAAGTCCGGATCTTTGCCGAATTACTGAAGGACGTTTCCAAAGGTATTGTACCTATTCAGGAGAATGCCCAACAACTGTCCAGATTGGATGTATTATCCTGTTTTGCAAGCCTCGCCAAAAAAAATCGTTATGTCAGACCTGTTTTGGATAAGAGTCAGACGATTGACATCAAAGGAGGCCGGCATCCGGTTATTGAGCAACAGATGCCTCCAGGAGAAGACTATATCACAAATGATGTATTCCTGGACAATGATGCCCAGCAAATAATCATTATTACCGGACCCAACATGTCCGGAAAATCAGCTATTCTCCGGCAAACGGCTCTGGTCGTCCTGATGGCTCAAATCGGTTCTTTTGTGCCCGCTACAGCAGCTAATATAGGATTGGTCGATAAAATATTTACCCGTGTTGGTGCATCAGATAATTTATCTTCCGGTGAATCTACCTTTATGGTTGAAATGAATGAGACGGCGAGCATCATGAATAATTTATCCTCCCGAAGTCTGATATTGCTGGATGAAATCGGGAGAGGAACCAGTACTTATGATGGTATTTCCATTGCCTGGGCGATTGCTGAATATTTACATAATCATCCCACAGCTCGTGCAAAAACCTTGTTCGCAACACATTATCATGAATTGAACGAATTGACAAATACTTTTCCAAGGGTCAAGAACTTCAATGTTTCGGTCAAAGAAGTTGGAAATAGGGTGATTTTTTTACGTAAACTAATTCCGGGAGGAAGCGAGCATAGTTTTGGGATTCATGTGGCGAGGATGGCCGGAATGCCGCCTAAACTTGTACAGCGTGCGGGAGAAATCCTCAAAAGGCTGGAGCAGGAACGTACAGGGGGGGAACAAATAAAGGATAGCCTCAAGAAGGTACAGAAACAGGCTTACCAGCTGCAAATGTTTGCGATTGAGGATCCGGTTCTTGAGAAAATCAGGGATATGCTCAATAACCTGGACATTAACTCCCTTACACCGGTAGAAGCCTTGATGAAACTCGATGAAATTCAGCGCGTGTTAAAAAATTAAAATCAGTTTGATTACCATGGACTCAATTTTAATAAAATCAGCGAATGTTGTCAATGAAGGTAAGATCTTCACTGCTGATGTATTGCTGAAAGATGGATTGATCTGGGAAATTGCCGCGGTAATTGACCGTCCGGCTGACCAGGAAATCAACGCAGAAGGTCTGTATCTTCTGCCTGGCCTGATTGATGATCAGGTGCATTTTCGGGAACCGGGGTTGACTTATAAGGCCGATATCTGGCACGAAAGCCGTGCTGCAGTAGCGGGTGGTACCACGTCTTATATGGAAATGCCCAACACGGTTCCCAATACACTGACACAGGAATTGCTCGAAGATAAGTATAGATTGGCTGCACAAAAATCTCTTGCCAATTATTCCTTTTACATGGGGGCCTCCAATGATAACCTTGAGCAGGTTTTGGACACCGACCCCACAAATGTCTGTGGGATCAAGGTTTTTATGGGTTCTTCCACAGGCAACATGCTGGTGGATGATGAAGAGACCCTTGAAGATATTTTTGCCAATACCCCCATGTTGGTTGCAACCCATTGCGAGGATGAAGCCACTATCCGACACAATCTCGAAATTTTCAAAAACCGATACGGAAATAAAATCGGGCCAAATCATCATCATTTGATCCGCTCCAATGAGGCTTGCTACCTATCTTCTTCCCGAGCGATTGAATTGGCCAAAAAGCACAATACCAGACTTCATATTCTGCATATTTCCACTAAGGAAGAAGTAGAACTCTTCGATAACCAGACTCCTCTGGAGCAAAAGCGAATCACGGCTGAAGCTTGTATCCATCATTTATGGTTTTCTGATGAAGATTATTTAGCGAAAGGAAACCTGATAAAATGGAATCCCGCGGTAAAGACCGCTGCAGATCGGGAGGGAGTGTTTGCGGCTGTACTGGATGGTAGAATTGATGTGATAGCCACGGATCATGCACCCCATACCCTGGAAGAGAAAAGCCGCCCTTATCTGGAAGCTCCTTCTGGTGGTCCATTGGTACAGTTTGCATTGCAGGCACTTCTGGAAATGCATGCCATGGGAAAAATCAGCCTGGAGCAAATCGTTCAGAAAACTGCGCACAATACAGCTATTTGTTTTGGTGTTGAGGGCAGGGGTTTTATTCGGGAAGGCTACTGGGCAGATCTGGTATTGGTTGACCTTCATGCTCCTTATACTGTGGGTAAGCAGCAGATCCTGTCCAAATGTGGATGGTCACCATTCGAAGGTCACACTTTTTCATCCAGTATCACCCACACTTTTGTATCGGGTCAGCTGGCATTTGAACAAGGCAAAATCAAGGAGTATGGTTCAGGGTTACGGCTGACATTTGATCGCAACAACTAATAATGGCCAGATCCAGCAAAACCGTTTATCCCATATTGATGGCCGTCAGCATAGGCCATTTATTCAATGATTTCTTTCAAGCGATCATTCCGGCAATTTACCCATTGCTCAAAACCAATTACGACCTTAGCTTTACCCAAATCGGATTGATAACACTTTGTTTTCAGTTGTCTTCTTCCATTTTTCAGCCGGTAGTGGGCCTTTATACGGACAAACATCCACAACCCTATTCTCAATTGATCGCCTTGACCTTCAGTATGATTGGGGTTGTTCTATTGGCTTACGCCCCGGGTTTTACCTCAATACTGCTGGCTGTATCTATGGTTGGGATAGGATCTTCTATTTTTCACCCTGAATCATCCCGAATCGCATTTCTTGCAGCCGGTGGTAAACGCAGCCTTGCCCAAGCCATTTTTCAGCTGGGAGGCAATACAGGGACTGCCCTGGGCCCACTGCTGATCGCTTGGTTTATTTTACCAAATGATCAGCGTTATCTCCTATGGTTTCTGATTTTTGGCTTCATAGCACAAGGTGTATTTTTCTATATTGGCACCTGGTATAAGAGAATTCTTGAATATCGTTTAAAGAACGTGGGTAAGCATTTGATTCCGGTGCCCGCTTTGCGCAACCATAAAATCGCCGCTGCAATTATCCTGTTGTTGGTGCTTATTTTTTCTAAATACATTTACATTGCCAGCATTTCGAGTTATTTCCAATTCTTTACAATGGAGAAGTTCGGAATAAGCAACGTCCAGGCACAAATCTATCTATTCTATTTTTTGATGGCAATGGCTATTGGAACTATAGTGGGGGGTGCTTTGGGAGATTTGGTTGGTAGAAAATTTATTATTTGGTTTTCGGTGCTTGGGGCCGCCCCATTTGCGTTGATGCTGCCGCATGCTGATCTTTTCTGGACTGGAGTATTGATTGTAATCATTGGACTGATCATATCCTCTGCGTTTCCTTCCATTATCGTTTATGCACAGGAGTTGCTTCCCCGAAAGATAGGAGTGGTCTCTGGGTTGTTTTACGGATTTGCCTTTGGAATGGGAGGTTTGGGATCCGCGTTATTAGGATGGTGGGCCGACCATACTTCTGTTGCTCATGTTTATGGAGTTTGTGCCTATTTGCCCCTATTGGGAATTGTTGCATATTTCTTGCCAAACATGAAAAAAATCAGGTTTGTAAAATCCCCCGCAGATGTTTAAGTTTGTATAAATGAGATTTTTAGTATTATCAGTAATCATCATGGCCATGGCCATCAGTTCCTGCCAGTCGGGTGGAGGGTTTCCAAATGTGGTCAGTTCCCCACCTAAAGCAGATATCGCAATGTTAAAACAAGCCTACGACCTCTATAAAGAGCAAAGTATCACCCATCGCCGCTTCAAGCATGCCGATATTGAGAGTCTTATATTGAATCATAAGGAAAACAATGTATTGGAAGTCGGGGAGATTGGCAAATCGGTGTTGGACAAATCCATTTATGAGCTTCGGTTTGGCCAGGGTCCCAAAAAGGTTATGCTTTGGTCTCAAATGCATGGCAATGAGCCCACTGCAACCATGGCTTTGATGGACTTGTTTAATTTTCTTGAAGGGCAAAATGATGGACTGGATTCAGTTCGGAATTTATTGAGGGATCGAACTACCTTACATTTTATTCCTATGCTCAACCCTGATGGTGCGGATCGATATGTGAGACGCAACGCACTGGATATTGATCTCAACAGGGACGCAAGGGCAGGAGCTACACCTGAAGGTGCCTTGCTGAAACAAAGGGCATCCGAAATAAATCCTTCCTATGGCTTTAATTTGCATGATCAAAACATATACTATAATGTTCCGGGTACCCCCACTCCGGTGACTATTGCTTTGCTTGCTCCCGCATTCAATTATGAGCGAGACATCAATGATGTGCGTGGCAGAGCCATTAAATTGGCGGTTGGCATGAATCACTTACTACAGGAATTGATTCCGGGGGCAGTTGCCAGGTATGATGATGCCTTTACACCGCGCGGCTTTGGGGACAATTTTCAGATGTGGGGAGCGAGCACGATTCTGATAGAATCCGGAGGTTATAAGGGAGATCCGGAAAAGCAATTCATCAGGGAACTTAACTTTAAAATTATTTTAAATGCCCTGATTGAGATTGCACATGGTAGTTATGAGAAGCACCTTATCCATGAATACGAGCAGATTCCGGTGAATGACTCCAAGCTTTTTGACTTGCTGGTTCGCCAGGTTCGGATAACAAATAATGACAGTCTCAGTTTTGTTGCTGATCTGGGTATCAACCGGGATGAAATCACTCAGGATACCAGTTTTTCACTGCGATCCCGCATTGCTGATCTTGGAGACTTGAAAGAAAATTATGGTTATGATGAGCTGGCGATAGGCGAGCTGGATTATGTGCCCGGCAAGATTTACCCCAGATCATTCACTTCGGTAGCTCAAATTGATTCTGCCAAAGTTATGGAATTGCTTAGGGAAGGTTATTGCGCAGCAAGAGTGACCCGCATTCCACCTGATTTTGATCCCAAAACCTTGCCTTTAGTCCTTTTCAATCAAAGGACACCGCAACTGGGCTTGCCGGGATTGGGTAAGGAAGCTCACTTTTTCCTGGCAAAAGACGGAGAATTGCTTTATGCTGTGGTCAATGGCCAATTGGTGTCACTCCAATCCCGGGAAGATCCGGAAGAATAACTTTTCCATCCCTTACTGTCATTCCCCGGAACACATCATTACCGATGAGCAAGGCACCATCCAAATCGGCCCAATCTACTACAGGGGAGAGTTGTGCGGCCGCCGAAATGGCACAGGAAGTTTCGGTCATACAACCCAACATCACTTTCATGCCAAGTGCACGGGCGAGCTCGGCCATTTGATGGGCTTCCCGCATACCTGTACATTTCATTAATTTAATATTTATCCCGCTGTAAACTCCCAAAGAGGACCGCACATCGCTAAGACGTTGAACGGCCTCATCACCAACTGTAGGAATAGGGCTGTGTTCGGTAAGCCAGGCATTATCGTCTATTTGTTCCTTTGGCATGGGTTGCTCCAAAAACACTACCCCACGCTCCGCCAGCCAGTGCGCCATTTCCAAAGCTTCCTCCCGGGTTTTCCAACCCTGATTGACATCTGCACATAAAGGCCGGTCCGTCACTTCCCTGATGGTTTCTATCATCATTTTGTCCGTATCCAACCCCAATTTAACCTTGATTATCTTGAAATCGGAGGCTTCCCGGGTTTTCTTCCGAACCATTTCCGGCGTGTCAATACCTATGGTCATTGTCGTATCCGGCGTATCCTTTGGGTTATAACCCCAGATGCGATGCCAGGGCTGTCCCATGATTTTTCCCAGTAAATCATGTAAAGCTATATCCACCGCAGCTTTTGCTGCCGTATTCCGCAGTGCAATACTATCCACATAATGTAGTATATCTTCTGTAAGAAAGGGAGAAGAAAAGGCAGATAAATCTACTTTCCCCAAAAAATCCACCACTGAGGCATGGGATTCACCCAGGTAAGGGGGCATAGAGGCCTCCCCATACCCAAAAACCCCATCATATTCCAGTTCTGTCAAGACAACAGGAGTGGTACTCCGGGAAGCAGCTGCTACCGTAAACACATACCGCAATTCCAGTGTGTATGGTCGGAACCTTAATGTGAAATTACCCATTTTTCGGGTCACAAACTGGGAAGGATCCTGAAAAAGCGGGTGGCCCGAGGGAGAGGTGATACTCATTGTTATATTTTTAATTTTTTGGACTTGTATAAGCTGGATGATGGCTCAAAGGATCCAAACCTTGAGTGCCGGTTTGGCCCAGATATCTTTTTGCAGAAACAATAGTGCTGGCCTGATGGCGATCATAGTTCCCGGCATCGGCAAACAAACTATTGATCCTTACCAAACCAGATGCGTGGATAAATTCTCCATTCCCCAAATAAATCGCCACATGCGTTACCCTTGGGTTTTCGATCTGACCCTTTCGTTCTGCAAAGAAGAGCAGATCAGCTGGTTGCAGGTTGGCCAATACCTTACTTCCGTCCACCTCATTATTTGTCAAAATATCGAGGTCTATTCCGGAGTTGACTTGCTGAGATGCGTCCCGGGGGATTACCAATCCACTCATATAAAAGGAAATCTTGGTAAACCCACTGCAATCTACCCCTTTTACAGAAGTCCCGCCCCACAAGTAGGGGACACCAATCATTGATTTCGCCACCCTTAATACATTCTCCGCTGTCAACTCTGTTTGAGCAAGCCATTCATTGTAGGGAACAGCCTGGTCCATTGATATATAAGCTGTCCTTCCATCCGGATAGGCAACCTTATAATAATCACCCTCATTGCCAACCAACTTCACCAAATTGCCCATGACCAGATCAGAAACCCGTAATGAATTTTTATCTGCTTCCGTGAAAGAATGACCAAAGTCTGCGGTAAACATCAACTTATCAGAGGTCTGCCAGGATGTAAATTCAGAAGCATTCATAGCAGTAAGAGAGGCACCTTTCAACCACGCAATATAACCTTCAGGAGTCCTGATCAGGTAATAGTCGCCCCTCTTTTTCAACAAATCTACCGGAGTACCCATAATGGCCTGTGTGACCATTTCCGCTTGATTGGCCGGGGTATAACGAATATCCACCACAGAAAGTCTGACTATGCCCTTTTTCTTGTCTCCCACAGAATTATCCGGCAAAACATTGAATTCAACTGCCGCAACACTTCCACTGGCTTCAAGAAGTCTCTCAAACTCTGCTTTGGCTTCGGGAACTGTGGTTTCGATCAAAAATCGTCCTTCATTTTTCTCGTCTTTTATCAATTCGAAAAGAGCAGTACGTTTGTCGGGAGCAAATTTTGCCCTCACCTGTTCTGAGAGTTGCAGGATTAAATCTGAACCTGTAGAATCAGGCATTTTCTGATTGGCCTGAGAATTATAAGCTATCATGCTGTAAATCAATATTATTAAATTTATTTTCTTCATTTTCAATTTTTGAGGATGAAATTTTACCTAAGCTACACCAGCTCAGGGCGCTTGCTTTTTCGTCTAAGATACTGGATTCTCTGTGTTTTTGCAAGAGTTGAAGAATTTTACCCAATTCCATAATAAATACTGTAAATTGGTCCTCTAATCCGCATTCGAATCTAATTACTATTATGGAAAGAAGAAATTTCATCAAGCAGGGGGTAGGTGGATTGGCCATTTTATCCACGCTTGGCGCTTGCGAACTGAGCACGAAAAGTAAAAGTAGTTTGCCCTTATCCGGCAAAAGTGGAAGCAGCAATAAACCAATTGTGATTTCTACCTGGGATTTTGGAGTAGCTGCCAATCAGGCTGCCTGGAAGGTGCTTTCAGAGGGTGGGAGAGCACTTGATGCAGTGGAGACTGGGGTGCGTATAGCAGAGGCGGACCTTGAGAACCCTACGGTGGGAAAAGGAGGGTTTCCGGACAGGGATGGCCATGTAACCTTAGACGCCTGCATCATGGATGAAGAAGGTAATTGTGGGTCAGTGGCTGCTTTGGAATATATAGCACATCCGATTTCGGTGGCCAGGCTGGTGATGGAGAAAACTCCGCATGTGATGTTGGTAGGAGCGGGGGCCCTGCAATTTGCTCTCAATCAGGGATTTGAAAAGGAACAGTTATTGACCCAAACGGGCAGGAAAGCTTGGGAGGAATGGCTGATTGAGGCCAAGTACAGTCCGGTGATGAATATAGAGAATCAACAGTACAACCACGATACGATAGGAATGTTGGCCATTGATCAACAGGGCAATCTTTCCGGTGCATGTACCACAAGTGGAATGGCTTTTAAAATGCATGGTCGTGTAGGGGATAGCCCGATAATTGGAGCTGGATTATATGTGGACAATGAGGTTGGCGCCGCGACCTCCACCGGAGTTGGAGAAGAAGTCATCAGATCGGTTGGAAGTTTTTTGGTGGTGGAGTTGATGAGACAGGGCTATTCACCAGAGGAGGCCTGTAAGGAAGCAGTAAGCCGAATTATCAAAAAGAAACCAGAAATTGCAAAAGAAATCCAGGTGGGCTTTTTAGCTTTGTCCAAAGATGGACAATACGGTGCGTATGCCTTACAAAATGGGTTTACCTATGCAGTTTGTGACCGGGAGCAACAGGATCTGATTCTGCCTGGAAAATCCATTTATTCAAATTAACTATTTTGCAACAATAAGGTTTTGCAACAATCAGGATTGCCACAGGATGTTCAGTATTTTTAAAAGGGAAATCAAAGCTTACTTCAATTCCTGGTCAGGATATCTGGTCATTGGACTTTTTTTGCTCTTAAATGGATTGGTAAACTGGGTTTTTAAGGACACTTCAATTTTGGATCGGGGTTACGCATCCATGGATGTTTTTTTCGAATTTTCCCCCTACTTGCTGGTGCTGCTCATTTCAGTTATCACAATGCGAAGCCTGGCAGGTGAAAAATCTGAGGGCACCTTAGAATGGCTGCAAACCAGACCAATCCATACCATTGATTTGATATTGGGGAAGTTTTTTGGAGGATTAGCCATCTTTATCCTCGCCCTATTACCCACATTGGTGTATGTTTATTCTATTTATGCACTTGCCTTGCCCACAGGAAATGTGGATTTGGGAAGTATAATAGGATCGTATATTGGACTTATATTGTTTGCTGGTGCTTTTGTCGCCATTGGCCTTTTCGCCTCAGCCATTAGCAATCAGGTTATACCAGCCTTTCTTCTGAGTATTGTGCTTGGTTTTTGTTTTTA
>DATGNG010000210.1:0-4001 GCA_035306865.1 Sphingobacteriaceae bacterium | reverse complement strand
TTGCCATGCAATGCATGAGTACCCTGGCGATTGTTTATCGCGAGACCAATGGATGGAAGTGGCCGCTGATTCAAACAGCCTATATGACCGTTCTTGCTTACGGATCGGCATGGGCAGTCTTTCAATTCTTATCTTAAACCGGAATTATCATGTGGCAGGAAATCATTGTTTTTACACTCTTCTTTGGGATTATTGGCTGGTGGATTTACAAAACTTACTTTAAGCCAAAAAAACATAAAGGCTCCGGGTCGGGGGCCTGCGATAAATGTAACATGCACTAGGTATGAATTCTTGAAAAAAATCCCCGAAAAATAGAAGAGCAACCACTTTGGGTTGCTCTTCCGGTGTTAGTCGTTATGACTACCTATGTCACAAAGGGTTTTGGATCATATGAGGGTTGGCATTCAATTCATCCCTTGGGATCAACCATTGCCATCTATTATCCCCTGCAGGAACTTCAAACTGTCCTGAAATCACCGATTCAACGTGGTTGGCTCCGGTTCTATCCAGCGGTTGGTTCAACCTTTTCAAGTCCAAAAACCTAAAACCTTCACCCCACAGCTCAATTCTTCGCTGAATAAGAATCTCTTCTAGCAGCGCCTCTCCACTATTTGCAGATCGTGAATATTCGGGATCGCGTGTGACAGCAAATTCAGCAAGGACATCGGCGGCACCTGCTTCATCTCCGCTCCTGGCCAAAGCTTCAGCCTCGATCAAAAACATCTCCGATGCGCGCATATAAGGAATGTCCCCGACGCTACTGTCCGTACTTTGAGCGGCAAATTTACTGTTCATATAGGGCATTCTGGCATAATTGGATGGAACAGTTACGTTCTCGCCGGTAGGATCCCACTGACCACGACGGATATCTGTCGACGACAGTTCCTCATACAGCAAGCTGTTAATCGCTTTGGGATTCTGACGGATATTGGTGGAATTGTAATTATAGGACATATAGGCAAAGAACGACGCAAAGTAGGTTTGCTCATCATCAACCTGATGACTTCCCCAAATCCATTCCGGATTGCCTACGTCGTTGAAACCCGCCAGCAATTGTTCCTCATTCATCAGGGAAAAACCTTGACGGGCCTGATTAGCAAACTGAGCGGCCTGAGTCCAATTCCCTTGAATAAGTGCCACCCTGGCTTTTAATCCATTCACCACATTGATGTTCAAATGGGATTTGGCAGCCCTACTCTCATTTAATAAAGCGGCGGCAGCGTCCAAATCTTGATTGATTTGTGCATATACCTCACCTACTGTATTTCGTGGTCCCCCCTCCGTGATCGGTTCGGTGACGATAGGAACGCCTATTTGGGAATTATCGCCGCCTATGCTATACCGTTCCGCAAAGAGCTGCACCAACTGATGATGCGCCCAGGCACGATAGGCATAAGCCTGGCCCTTAATAAGGTCCTTGTCTTCCTGTGGACCATCCGCTTCATCAATGTTGGCAATCAACATATTGGCATTCCCAATGATTTTATAATATAACCTCCACACAAACCTAACATCCCCCGACGTATCAAGGACATGGTTCAGCCACCTGCCGATGCTCACAAACCAACCATTGCCGGTAGTCGTCATCACCAAATCCTCACTCAACACATCACTCATGATCATCACACCGCCGTGGCCGGGCTGACCCTGGCTATCGTACCTAATAAACATGGACCGATGGATGCCGTTCAATGCAGCCATTGCATTCTGCGTGGTCGTAAATACCTGGGTTTCCGAAACCGCATCCGTCGGTGAGGTGTCCAGGTAATCTTCCGCACATGAACTCACCAGGAGAAGTGCCGGAATTAACAATATATAGGATAATATCTTTTTCATCGCTTCTAATATTTTCAATATTCTACTTATGGGTTAAAAACCTACGTTTAACCCGACCGTCAATACCCTGGCAGGCGTGTACACATTCGAAGTAACTCCAGAAAAGTTCTGGCTTACATACATGCCTTTCCTTGCGGAGATCCAACCCAAATTCTCACCACTAACATACACATTGGCGGATTGAGCGGCAATCCTGCTCAGGAAGCTTCTCGGAATCTCGTAGTTGAGGCTGACAGACCTGAAGTTAAGATAAGAAGCGTCCACCAACCACCTGTCCGACTGACCGTTGGTTTGAGCAGAAGCAACATTATCCATTCTTGGCACATCAGTGACATCGCCGGCATTTTGCCAACGATTAAGCGCATCGCGATGTAGGGCATTGCCGTCGGGGTCTGCCGTCATCAAAGAAGCATATGTTTGATCATAGGTCTTGCCACCCACTGAAAAGCTCAACAAAGCGGATAAAGTAAAATTCTTATAGGTAAAGGTATTGGTTATCCCCCCACTGAAGTCCGGAATGGCGGTGCCTGCATAATGGTACCTTGCGTTGGACAACTGGGTGGTCAACGTGTCCCCGTTAATAATCCTGTTTCCCAAATTGGAATCAGAGTCCATACTGGTATTTTCTGCCCGGTACAATCCCGCACCATCGGTAGGATCCACACCTGCCCATTCCCTTAACCAATAGTCGTAGATCGATTTTCCAACCATGTATTTCTTGGTTCCGGAAATCTGTTCCTCATTGGGAAGGTGAGTGAACTCATTCTTGTAGGTGGATAAGTTAAGGTTTACATTCCAGGCAAAATCCTGACCCCGGACTACATCCCCGGCCACTTGAAGCTCGAAGCCCCGGTTGAACATGGAGCCGATGTTTTGGTTTTTTTCAGTCAACCCTGTGGTGAGGGAAAGTGGAACCCTGAACAACAGATTCTCAGACTGTCGGTGAAAATATTCCACCGTACCACTCAACCTTCTGAAGAAATTGAAATCAACGCCGATGTCAAACGTATTGTTGGACTCCCACAGCAAGTCAGCAGCTGTCAAGGACGCCTGAAGGATACCCGGCGCATTCGCATTGTTATACCCTAGGTCATACAGGGCTTGCCAAGCATAATAATCCTCGTTTCCAGCAGCGTTTAACAGATTGTCGTTACCAACCTCACCGTAAGACGCCCTTAGTTTCAACATATCTACCCAGCCGGCATTGAAAAAATTCTCCTCGTCGATTCTCCAAGCACCGCCCAATGACCAGAAATTACCCCATCTGACATCTCGGAAGAACTTGGAAGACCCATCGGTACGGTAGGAGGCCGAAAGGGAGTATTTGTCTTGGAAGGTGTAGTTTAGCCTCGAAAAGTAGGATTCGATCCTGTGGCGGTCTATCCTACCAGTGGCAGAGTTGATGACGGTAAAGTTGTCAGGCTCGATATTTCCATCCAGCACTTGATTTTGCTTAAACAAATACTGTCTGTTGACCTCCTTATCATAGTTTTCATGGCCCAACAAAACTTCAAAATAATGATCCTCGTTAAATGTCCTGGAATAAGACAACAATTGGTTGATGGTGTAGGAAGTCGTCTTAATATTACTTCGACTGGCCCTTCCCGCAGGGGCTCCATCACCCACTATTTTATTGTCATAGGTGACACCTAGGTAACCCTGGCCATCCATGGCCACATTGGTGGTGAACTTGAAATCATTCAAAAACGTGATTTCCGCGTAAGCCCTTGCGCTCAACACACTTCGTTCGAAGAAATCTTCATTCAAAAGCGTTTCCTGGACTACGTGTCGCCCGTTGGACCCACCCGGTCCTCTCGCTGGAAGTCCCAGATCGCTCATGCCTCCGATGTCAAAAATCCTGTCCCCATTGGCATCCAATAAATATTCGCCAGTGGCCGGATCATGTGCGTACACCGGATAAATCGGGCCCATATTTCGTGAGAAATAAAAAGGATTGACATAACCCGTAGAGCTTCCGTCCCTCGCCATTTGAGACTTGATGGTCGTTCCGTTTATATTTAAGCCGGTTTTTAGCCAATCTGTGGCCTGGGTATTGATATTTACCCTGGCATTGAACCTTTCATAGTTTGACCGGATCATAAACCCTCGTTCGTTGAGGTATCCCAGGGAAACATAATAATCCGACTTTTCGTTGGAACCGCTGT
>DATGNG010000209.1:0-8080 GCA_035306865.1 Sphingobacteriaceae bacterium | reverse complement strand
TTCCCAGGCCTCCCTGTTTATGGGCTCACCCACACTACCAAGTACCCGAATGCTGCTCAGGTCTTTGTTTTCAAAATACTCATCCCCGGAGGCCATTAACGAACGGATTGCGGTGGGTGCAGTGTAAAAAATATTTACCTTGTGCTTCTCTACAATATCCCAAAAGCGTCCGGCATCCGGCCAGGTGGGAATCCCCTCAAACATCAGAGAAGTTGCGCCACACAACAGGGGCCCATAGACAATATATGAATGTCCGGTAATCCACCCTATATCCGCTGTGCAGAAATGGATTTCACCTGCTTGGTATTGAAACACATTTGAAAACGTGTAGGCAGTATAAACCATATAGCCAGCCGTGGTATGGACCACGCCTTTGGGTTTGCCCGTAGAGCCGGAAGTATAAAGTACAAACAAGGGGTCTTCCGAATCCATTTCTTCTGCCGGACACGCCGGATTGCCTTGTGTTTCCACTTTAATAATTTCATCCTCCCACCAGACGTCCCTGCCCTTAATCATCGAAACCGGAGTGCGGCTGCGGGTGAGCACGATAACCCTCTCCACGCTACTACACTGGACCAACGCATCGTCAACAATAGACTTCAGCTCGATCACTTTGGTGCCACGGAAGCCGCCATCGGCAGTGATCACAAGCTTGCATCCAGCATCATTGATTCGGTCAGCGATGGACTGTGCGGAGAAACCACCAAATACCACGGAATGCATGGCTCCCAATCTCGCACAGGCTAAAATGGCAATAACCAACTCGGGAAGCATGGGCAGATAAATACAAATCCTATCGCCTTTTCGCACCCCATTGTTTTTCAGCACATTCGCAAACTGTTCAACTTTCTCAAGCAATTGCTTGTAACTCAACACCCTGTGCGCTTCATTCGGATCGTTGGGCTCCCAAATGATTGCCGGCTGATCGCCCAACTTATAAATATGTCTATCCAGGCAGTTTTCGGTGATATTTAATTTCCCGCCTTCAAACCAATTGATATCAGGTCCTGAAAAATTCCATCGGAGCACATTATTCCATTTTCTTTTCCAAAAAAATTGTCCGGCGACATCCGTCCAAAACCCCTCAGGATCCTCAACACTGCGTTTATAGGTATCCTGGTATTCTTCAAAAGACTTTATTTGTAAATCCATATGGCTAATGTAAATACTTTTTGAGAATAAGTCAAGCAATTAGGCTCAAGGTATTTCTGTTAAAAATCGTTAAAGCAGACAATGAAAGCAATAAATTTTGTATTTTCGGCACTTGGGTTTTTCTATTTTTGAAATTATTCAAATAAATGGATTAAATCTAATAGTTTTGCAAAGGAAATAGAAAAAATTGACGATGAAGCGTACTTTGTTTGTATTGATCTTCTTAATATCGGCTTTTGTCCACGGATTAGCCCAGCAGGCAAGAGTCGTGGACAAGGTTGTGGCTACTGTGGGAGCAAATATTATCCTCCAATCTGAAATTGAGCGGGAGTATGCACAATATTTGGCTCAGGGAAACCCACCCGATGAGGACCTCAAGTGTTATTTGCTACAACAGCAATTGACCCAAAAGTTATTGGCACAACAGGCACAGATTGACTCGATTGATGTCGGAGAGAGTGAAGTGGATGACCAAATCAATAATCGACTGAGGTACATGTCCGCACAGGCAGGAGGCCAGGAGCGGCTGGAGAGTTTTCTCAATCGCTCCCTTCTCCAGTACAAAGAAGAAATGCGCCCCAGTGTCTATGAGCAAATGAAAGCCAATCGCATGCAACAAAATATTGTTGCCGGTATAGACGTGACTCCGCTGGAGGTCAAAAGATATTTTGAATCACTTGATCAGGATAGCCTTCCATATTTTGGAAC
This sequence comes from Sphingobacteriaceae bacterium, assembly GCA_035306865.1. Lineage (GTDB taxonomy): Bacteria > Bacteroidota > Bacteroidia > Sphingobacteriales > Sphingobacteriaceae > DASRQK01. The sequence goes on along the minus strand of DATGNG010000209.1, from coordinate 6,220 downwards.
AGAGGTAGAGGTAGGAGAAATTGTGGTTTATCCCAAGCCCAACCGGGAAGAAAAGGAAAGTTTCAGGAAACGGGCGGAGGAGCTCCGAAAGCAAATTATCGAAGGGTCTGATTTTGCGACAATAGCGAGGTTATATTCCCAGGATCCTGGATCTGCTCCATTTGGTGGGGACCTGAACTTTCAAACCCGTGATGGATTTGTGAAAGAATTTTCAGCGGTTGCCTTCCGGATGAAGCCGGGAGAAATATCCCATGTTTTTGAATCCGAGTTTGGATTCCATATTGTACAGGTGCTGGAAAGAAGAGGGGAAGAAGTCAGAGCAAGGCACATACTGATCCAGGTTCGCCCTCCGGCTGCCAGCCTTGAGCGGGCGAAGGCCCATATTGACAGCGTCTATAATTTTGTGAAAGACGGTAGAATAGACTTTTATACGGCGGCAACTGTTTATTCTGATAACAAAGAAACAAAGTTTAATGGTGGAATGTTGCTGGATCTGGAAAACCAGATGAGCCGCTCTACTTTGGTTCCTGTTGAAAGACTGGATGCTACAGTGTTTACTGCCATTGATACCCTGAAACCGGGGGAGTATAGCCGTCCTTCACAATTCACAGATCAAACAGGCAAGGTAGGGTATCGTTTTAATTATTTAAAATCCCGGACTGAACCACATAAAGCTAACCTTGATGAGGATTATGCCAAAATCAAGGATGCGGCACTGCAAGATAAGATTAATCGAAAGCTAAGTGAATGGTTTGAGGGAAGGAGAAAAACAACCTATATTAATATAGCTGAGGAATACCGGGGCTGTGATGAGCTGAAGCTTTGGGCGAGTGAATCTGAAGCCTCTCCATCCAATTAATCCTTGGAATAGACCTGCCAGCAATTATTATCGCTCGGAATAAAACTCTATAATTACACGCCACTGGTGATCATCCTGGCGCTGCCATACACGTATATAGTTGTGTTTTTTCGGCTGTCCGTTTTGCCGGATTGAGGCTGTCCCGTAAGAATACGCCAACTCCCCACTATACGCCCGGTCCACATGTTCTATTTCGGTTTCAATATTGAGGTTTTGCGCCTCCAGATAATCCAGCACATCGATTTTACCTTTGATGGGCTCGTTCCAGGGAAAGTAAAACCGGACATCGTCAGCAAGAAACTCTAAAAATGCCAGCGGGTTGTCGGTTCTGAGCACCGTAGCAAACAAGCGGTCGTTGCTTTCCACCACATCTTTCCTTTGGTTTAACCGAACCTGTGAACGATGTTTGAGATATCCGCTGCTGTCGGGCTCTATAAAAAGAGCGTTGGGCAAATATTCTTCTTCTGTAGTTTTGCTGTGTCCGTAGTTTTCGGAAATAGCATGGGCACTAATTTTCCAAAGGCCCTTTCTGTCCCTTTTCCATATAGTCAGATATTGTCCGTGTCGCTTTGGCACGCCTATTCTTTGGAAGGTCACCGGGCCTGTGGTAAAGCCAAACTCCATACTTTTCGCTATTCCCGAAAAGGAAGGGTCCCAATGCATAAGATCAGGAATATTTGGCCTGTTTTTCATATGTTTGAGACCATCAACCGGCCCTGGCGAAAAGAACACGGTCTCCTTGTTGGTCATGGACAACAGTGCCTGGTAAGGGGTTTCTGATGCTGAGAGCTTGGCCAGGGTTCGGTCCGCATTGATGAGGCTACCCACCTTATTGGGAAGCTGAGCCATGGCAGAAACACCCGAAAGCAGGAAAGCAATAAGCAATATAATAGCAGTCCTTCCTGTTAGTTTTTGCTCCATGTGGCGCCTTCTTTACTGTCTTTGATCTGAATTCCAATTTTGCTCAGCTCATCACGAATGCGGTCAGAAGTTGCAAAATCCTTGTTTTGTTTTGCTTCCTGCCGGAGTCGTAAAATCGCATCCATCAGTTTCCCGAAATCTTCATTTTCGCTGTTTTCTTCCTTCAGACCAAGCACATTAAACACGAAAGTGTGAATCAGAGACTTTAACTCTTCCAATTCCGTGCCATTGACGGACATTTTTCCATCATAAACACTGTTAATGATGCGGACTGCATCGAATAATTCTGCAATCAACACCGGACTGTTGAAATCGTCGTCCATAGCGGCGTGGAACTTCTTGCCGAGCTCTGTAACACCCAGCGGGGCCGCATCAGCTACCGGGACCAGCTTTTCGAGCAAAGAAACGGCATTCATTAAACGTTTAAAGCCTTTGTCTGCGGCATCCAGGGCCTCATTAGAAAAGTCCAGAGTACTGCGATAGTGAGCTTGCAACATGAAAAAACGCACCGACATTGGCGAATAACCTCTCTTGAGAAGAGGATGGCCACCACTAAACAGCTCTTGTGGCAAGAAACCGTTTCCGGCCGATTTGGACATACGCGTTCCATTGACCGTCAGCATGTTTGTGTGCATCCAATAGGTGGCGGGTTGGGTGTGGTTACAGGCTTGGGACTGGGCAATTTCATTGGTATGATGGGTCGCTGCCAAATCCATTCCGCCACCATGAATATCAAACTGGTCTCCCAAGTATTTGCTGCTCATGGCCGAGCACTCAATGTGCCAGCCAGGAAAACCAACTCCCCATGGCGAGGGCCAGCGCATAATATGCTCTGGCGTGGCTTTTATCCATAACGCAAAATCCAGTCGCCCCCTTTTTTCGTCCTGGCCGGCAAGCTCCCGGGTGTTGTTGAGCATGTCTTCCAGTTTACGGTTTGTCAATATGGTATAATCATGATCCTGTACGTACTTCTCCACATCAAAATACACCGAACCATTTACCTCATAAGCATACCCATTGTCCATAATCACCTTGATCATTTCGATTTGCTCCGAAATATGACCAGTAGCGGTAGGCTCAATACTGGGGGGCAATGTGTTAAAAAGCCTAAGTACATCATGGAATCCAAGGGTGTATTTTTGTACGATTTCCATGGGTTCCAACTGCTCCAGTTTGGCTTTTTTCGAAAACTTATCATCACCCTCGTCATTATCACCCTCAAGGTGCCCGGCGTCAGTAATGTTGCGCACATAGCGAACTTTATACCCCAGGTGCAATAAATAGCGGAATATCAGGTCAAACGAAACAAAAGTGCGACAATTGCCCAAATGGACATCACTGTAAACTGTTGGGCCACACACATACATGCCCACGAAGGGCGGATTTAATGGTTTGAATGGCTCCTTCTTGCGAGTAAGGGTGTTATACAGGACCAGATTTGTTTCCATAATGCGAAAATACAAAAATTAATGCGATATGTCGTACCTTTGTTAGGTGGAAAAAGATGCAAAAATATATGTTGCGGGCCATCGGGGAATGGTTGGTTCGGCCATATTGAGAAGGTTAGAACAATTGGGGTTTACGAATCTGCTTGTTAGAACCTCAGAGCAGCTGGATTTGCGCAACCAATTGGCAGTAAAGCATTTTTTCGAGGCAGAAAGGCCTGATTATGTGTTTCTTGCTGCTGCAAAAGTGGGAGGAATCCTGGCCAACAGTACGTTTAAAGCCGAATTTTTGCATGATAATTTGTTGATTCAGAACAATGTTATCCATCAATCCTATTTAAATGGAGTAAAAAAACTGCTTTTTCTGGGTTCGAGTTGTATTTATCCAAAATTGGCTCCCCAACCGCTCAAAGAAGAATACTTGCTTACCGGCCCACTTGAGCCAACCAACGAACCCTATGCAATCGCAAAAATTGCCGGCATCAAAATGTGTGAGGCTTACAGGGATCAATATGGGTGTAACTTTATCTCGGTTATGCCTACCAATCTCTATGGATACAATGACAACTATCATCCCGAATACTCTCACGTGTTACCCGCACTCATCCGCCGCTTTCATGAGGCCAAAGTAAGTGGGGATCCGGATATAATCATTTGGGGTAGCGGCACACCCCGACGTGAGTTTCTTTTTGCCGATGACCTGGGGGATGCCTGCGTTTTTCTAATGGAGAATTATAATGATTCAGAATTTATAAACGTTGGCACGGGCGAAGACCTTTCCATTGCGGATCTTGCTGGGTTGATTTCCGAAATCGTAGGGTTTCGGGGGAGGCTGAATTTTGATCCGACCAAACCGGATGGAACCCCAAGAAAACTTATGGATGTCAGTAAACTTCATGGTATGGGCTGGCGTCATAGCACTAACCTAAGAGAAGGTATAGCGAAATCCTATCAGGATTATTTGGACAAGGGTCTGTCCGGGAATTAGGAAGCCTCACTTTCTGGTGGAATCCCAAAATCGGGCGCAATGGGCTCTCCTTTAGCTAATCCAGACCTATCTTTCTTTTCTTTTTTATCTCCCCGGATATAGTCCGTCAATAATTTGATCAATGATCCTGCACGTTCCTGGTTCATCAAACTGCCCGCCTGTTGGGCAAATGCGGAAAGCAATATTCGCTTTATAAACCCCGCACGACGCAAAAACAAACGATTCAAAATCGCCACTGACCCAGCGCTGAAAATGCGGGACACCCAGTCTCCTCCGTTTTTCTTTGCCCCGCTTCCTGCCAGCTCTTTTGCAAAATCTACTCCAGGAATCCATGAAATCAGATTATTGACAAAGTTGAGGGGCTTTTCAAGGCTGCTTTTTAGCGCATCATATTGCCCTGAAAGATACTCCTCTTGCTCCCTTGCCTGTACTTTGAGGCGAGCAATTTCCAGACGAAGTTCGTCAATGCTATTTATTCTGAGTTCCTTCTTCATGCTATTCTTTATCTTCGTCTGTACCCTCATTTACTTCGTCTGACTCATCGTCTTCGTGCCATTTGCCCAAAAACCGTTTGATTGACATATTCATCAGAAAATGCTCCAAACGCCGCTCTACCAATAAGATCAGCAGAAATAGTAGAATAAAGATCCCGCCGGTAGTCAGGAAGCCGAGAGAAGTACTACCCAAAAGCTCACTCAAATAGAATCCAAGAGCAAGGCTGAAAAAAAAGACAACAAACAGAACGAGAACCACCTTTACTGCATCTACCAATAGACTGGCGATCAGCCGGGATGACCGTTCGGTCAGTTTCAACTGAAACAACTTCAACCGGGTGTCTATATATTCCCTGGTTTTCTTGAAACTCCCACTCAAAGAGAATTTCGTGTCTTTTTTTTCCTTAGCCAAATTATTGAATTAAGCGTGTTCTTCTATTGCCTCTTCCAGCGTTTCTTCTACTCCATTTAATTTTGATTTGACCGTGCCAACCAACTTGTCAGCCAGCGCGCCAATATTATTCATTTGCTCAGCCGTCCGTTCTTTGATGGCATCGCTCAAATCCTTTAAAGACTCATTGACTTTTTCCCGGGTTTCTGCTCCTTTTTCCGGAGCGAAAAGGATTCCTAATGCGGCGCCTGCTGCCAACCCTGCCAACAATGCTGCTACTACTTTTGCGTTATCACTCATGATGATTTGATTTGAAATATAAATATACCGTTTTTAACTAAATGAATATAACCACTATCGGACTATACCCAAGTTCAAGCAAATCCTTTGCCAAAATCCCAAATTAGTTCAAAAAGTTTTTTTCCAGAAACCGAACAGTTGCCTCTTTGACCCGGACCAAATTTGAAAAAACCATCCAGTGATGGGTATCGTCAGGGATGACCAAAATCTCAGTTTCTACTCCCTTTTTTTGCAACCTATTGTACAGATCTATACTCTGGGAAAACGCCACGTTTTGGTCATCATCCGAATGGATCAACAATACAGGGGAGGTCCACCCGTCCACCCATCGGGAGGGGGAGGATTCCCAGGCCAATTGGGATGCAAGATCAAAATCAGGCGCATTTTCTCCCAGAACAGGGCGTCTGGAGCGATTGTGAACCCCATGCACATCCACTCCGGCTTTGAATATTTCCGAGTTTCGTCCCAGCGCCATCGCGGTAAGATACCCTCCGTAGGAACCGCCAAAAACGCCGACCCTATCATTATCAACCTCTGGCAGCTCCATTAACCATTTGCCTGAGGCCAAAATATCCAGGTATTCGGAGGCTCCCTGAGTACCGGCATTTGCCGGGCTCTGAAAATCAAAGCCATATCCAGTACCCATCCGGTAATTTATTGCCAGCACCACAAACCCCTTGCTTGCCAGATATTGGTTGACGATATAGTCATAAAAATAATAGTCCAAAAAATGCCAGCCAAGAAACATTTGCCTTCTGGGGCCTCCGTGGACATATACCAATGCAGGCGCAGGTTCCTGAAGATTTTCGGGTCGGAACAACT
>DATGNG010000208.1:0-3614 GCA_035306865.1 Sphingobacteriaceae bacterium | reverse complement strand
CGCAAACCCACCTCATTATTCCAACCTACTTCGGCATTCAGATCGGTATTGATAATGTTGTCTGAAGGCCTGATTTCGGCTGTGGTTGGAGGGGAAAAACCCTTGGATACCAACGCACGGACGGCAAAGGTGGAGCTTGGTTGATAAGAAAACGCAAGCCTGGGCATCCATTGCGCTGGAATTACATGCGGGTTGTAGGTGTTTTCGACAGTAGGATAAAGTTCACGAAGCTGATATTTTTGAAAGTTGTGGCTCAGGGATCCTTCCAGCATCCATCTATTTTCATAGTTCAAAGCCATTCGAACGAAACTGGTGCCATTCTGGACTTTTATTTGATCCAAGGCTTGTGGGCTGCCTGGTTTACCCTGAATATTATCAAAATTTTCAATTCTATAATTGCCTGATTGCCATTCGATACCAGCCTGAATTTGCGTTATTACTTTAGCTGAGGGTTGATTTTGCTCCAAACTTGATTGATAGGAAATAAACGTCCTAAACCCACCATTATTTTCAAATCTTTTTTCATAATTGGTAATAAATGGATTTCGAAAGTCTGTATAACTTCCGAATGCGGTAGCGCTATGTTCGAGTTTGACAAATGGATTCCACTTGTGCGACAGACCGCCATGCAAAGTACGGTTATGAATACCGGCACGTTGCCCCACAGGGCCCGGAACAGTGAGTGTAGCAGGTCGGGCCGCTGCAGGATCTTCTTTGTACTGGGCAGCCGTTAAACCTCCCGGAGTTTGATAATTTAAATCCCCATACAAGGCGTTCAAGCTCAACATATTAGTCTTACCCTGGCGATATTGCCATTGATGCCGTGTTTGCAGAAACAATTTATCAAGGGCACTATGCTCCCGGTATCCATTACTTTTTTGATAAGATTGTAGCCAGGACATGTGGTATCCGGGATTTAATGACTTGGAAAATGTTGAAGTCTGATGGATCAACCCAAATGACCCGCCCTGAAACCGGAAATTGGCCAGAGGCTCGCTCTCCACACCTGAGCGCAAAATCACCACCCCTCCGGAATTAGCTCCAAAAATGCTCCCATCCGGACCTTTTAGTATTTCGGCCGAACCAATAGCTCCCACATCCAATAAATTGAGATAGGTATTTCCACCGGCATCAGTCAGTGGCATTTCATCCAGATACACTTTTATATTTCTGATCCCAAATGGGGAACGCAGCAGGCTGCCCCGGATGGAGAGACGATAACTACCCGGAGAACGTTCTTCCATTCGAACTCCCGGCACCGTATTCATTGCAGAAACCAGGGTGATTCCCTGTTGCGCACGTAACAGACTCTCTCCCACTATTGCGGCAGAAGCCGTACTTTTCAATAATGGTTGTTTGGTAAAATACGCCCCAATTGCCACCTCTTTCATTTGGATTGTATCCACTATTTGTTTTTCCTGCACTGGAATTGCATTCTGCGCATTTACCGAAAGGGTAGAAATCGCCAAAAACAATCCAATAAAACGCCCCATTATACCAGGGTCAACGGAATAGCACATATTTTCAAAAATTCAACTTGCAAAATACAGATTATTTTCTTATCTTTATTAGATGGGCCATGCTATAATTAACTCACTTCACGACTTTAAAGTTGATCAGCTTTTCACTAACTACGTGCAGATAGACACAGAATCCGACCCAAACTCTTCTTCACAACCTTCTACCGAAAAGCAAAAAAATCTTGGAAAATTACTGGTCAGTCAGTTACTGGACCTGGGCGTAAAAGATGCACACTTGGATCAGTATGGCTATGTGTATGCTACCCTGCCATCCAATACAGAAAAGAAGGTTCCGGTTATATGTTTTTGTGCACATATGGATACCTCTCCCGATTGTAGCGGAAATAATGTAAAACCACTGATCCACCACAATTACCAGGGGCAGGATCTGATATTGCCCGATGACCCATCGGTCGTAATCCGCCATTCCGAACATCCTGACCTGGCCTCTCAGTTTGGAAATGATATCATTACGGCTTCCGGAACGACCTTATTGGGTGCAGATGATAAAGCAGGTATAGCTGAAATCATGGATGCCGTCCGCTTGTTACAAGAAAATCCGGAAATAAAGCATGGTGAAATAAAAATCCTGTTCACGCCCGACGAGGAAATTGGCCGGGGTGTTGATAAAGTTGACCTTGAAAAACTGGGTGCAGAATTTGCCTATACCGTGGATGGGGAAACCGCTGGCTCCATAGAAGATGAAACGTTTTCGGCCGATGGGGTTACCCTCACCATTCATGGGATCAGTGTCCATCCGGGGTTTGCCAGGGATAAAATGCAAAGTGCCCTGAAGGTGGTTGGGGCGATTTTGGTTGCCTTGCCTACGGATAGACTCTCTCCTGAAAGTACCGCTGGAAGAGAAGGATTTGTACACCCCGTAAGCATACAGGGAGGTGTGGATGAAGCCCGAATCGAATTTATCGTACGTGATTTTGAAGATGAGAAGTTGAAACAGCATGAGGACGAGCTGGAAGGCATTGTACGTCACAGTATTGATCAATTTCCAGGGTGTACATATAAAATGGAAGTCAAGGAGCAATACAGAAACATGAAACAAGTATTGGATCATTATCCGCAAATCATGGAGATCGGAATGGAAGCCATCAGAAGAGCGGGAATGGAACCAATACGAAGAAGTATTCGAGGGGGTACGGACGGATCAAGATTATCACTGATGGGCCTGCCCTGTCCAAATATTTTTGCCGGTGGACATGCCTTTCATGGCAAACAAGAGTGGGTCTCGATCCAGGATATGCAAAAGGCAGTACGTACTATTCTACACATTGCTCATTTGTGGGAAGAAAAATCCTAATACTTTATCAGGGTAAAAACTCCAATTCAAAGCTCCCGGCTGACCCACGCCACAAAGGGCCTGCATTCAATATTCGGACAATCTCGGCTTTGAGCCGTTCGTTCACGTTTTGCCCTTCCTTACCATTCATGGTAATAATTGGGTTTGAAGGCTTGCTCAATTCCCCAATTTCAAAACTAATCTGGTAATGATCTCCAATCTCAGTTGCTGAAAACAACACTGACCAATTGAACTCTTTCTGGAAATATTCACCAAAATCCGCCCACCCAATAACTGGTCGGGCTGCTGCTGAACTATTTACCTCTTCAGATACAATCGGTGAAATAGAAAGTTTGGTAGGCCATGTACGCTCATTGGACAATTCAATCTGCACTTCCTTTTCCTGTTCATCCACTCCGGCAGCCGGGAACATAGTATGCCTCATCCAAAATAACACCAGCACCACTACAAATAATACAGCGGCCGTCGTTGCAATGCCCAAACGCTGACTGGTAAAATAAAACCGGCTCTGTTCTTTACGCTGCCCTTCTATTCTTTTGGCCAAACGCTGCTGCAATAATGAAAGTCGGCCATAATTGACATCTTCCTGAAGTCTGTACCCCTCCAACGCATCTCCCAAAAGCGGGTCATTCAAAGCTTCCCGTTCAAGATCATGCATTTCTTCCCGGCTCAATTGCCCCAAAAGATACTTTTGTATCCTGATAACAATGCTGTTCCAGATAAAATAAACGGATGCAGTTGCGCTGTTCCTCTGATAACGTAGCAAGGCAATCTTCCAT
>DATGNG010000207.1:0-4309 GCA_035306865.1 Sphingobacteriaceae bacterium | reverse complement strand
CAACATACCTTCATACAGCCTGCGTCCCGGTGATGTGGTAGCCGTTCGTGAAAGGTCAAAATCACTGGAAATCGTGGTCAATTCCGTAGCTGGCAAGAAAATCAACAAATTCAGTTGGTTGGATTGGGATGGCAACGAATTGTCCGGTAAGTTCCTGAACTATCCTGAGCGTTCTGAAATTCCAGAAAACATCAAGGAAAACTTAATTGTAGAGTTGTACTCTAAGTAATCTGTTTTGCCGTACCGACCTTGTTTTGGTTTGTGGCGGCAAAGCAATTTTTTAAACAATTTTAATACAAAATAAATGGCAATTTTAGCATTTCAAAGACCTGATAAAGTTATCATGCAAAAATCCACGGATTTTGACGGTACTTTTGAATTTCGTCCGTTGGAACCTGGTTTTGGTGTGACCATTGGTAATGCTTTGCGCCGTATTTTATTATCCTCATTGGAAGGATATGCAATTACGTCGGTTCGTTTCTCGGGTGTATCCCATGAGTTCTCCACGATCCAGGGAGTTGTAGAAGACGTTACCGAGATCATTCTGAATCTCAAACAGGTACGCTTCAATAAGACCGGTGATTTGGGGGATAGTGAGAAAGTCTTTATTGTCATCAATGGACAGGATCAGTTCACTGCAGGGGATATCACTAAATTTTCCAGTAATTTTACTGTATTGAATCCGGACATGGTGATCTGTAATATGGAGAACAGCGTGACCCTGGAGATCGAGTTGAATGTTACCAAAGGTAGAGGATATATCAATGCCGAAGAGAATAAAGTGGCTGACGGTCCGATAGGACAGATTGCCATTGATTCTATTTTCACACCGATCAAGAATGTGAAGTACAGCGTTGAAAACTACCGTGTCGAGCAAAAGACAGACTATGAGAAATTGGTGGTCGATATTTCTACTGATGGTTCGATCCATCCGGAGGAAGCATTGAAGGAAGCTGCCAAGATTCTGATCCAGCACTTTATGTTGTTCTCTGACGAGAATATCCTGCTGGAGTCTCAAGCCAAAGAAGAAACCAAAGTAGTGGATGAAGAGATCCTGCATATGCGCAAGGTCCTGAAAACAGAATTGGTGGATCTTGATCTGTCAGTACGCGCATTGAACTGCCTGAAAGCAGCAGATATCCGTACCCTGGCCGAGTTGGTGACTTACGATGTAGCCGATATGCTCAAATTCCGTAACTTCGGTAAAAAATCCCTAAGCGAAATTCAGGAATTGGTCAAAGCCAAAGGTCTTTCTTTCGGCATGAATCTGAGCAAATACAAACTGGACGAAGAATAATTATTAAGTAAAGAGTGAGTGCTGCTTTAGGTAGCGCATATTAGCGACCTGTTGCATAATTCCTCTCGCCCTGCGCGGGAACGGTATGCACAAATTAAACAAACATGAGACACGGAAAAAAATTCAACCATTTGGGAAGAACAGACAGCCATCGTAAAGCGATGCTGGCAAACATGGCTTCCTCATTGATCAAGCACAAACGGATTACTACTACCCTTGCAAAAGCCAAGGCACTGCGCAAGTATGCAGAACCACTGATCACAAAATCCAAAGATGACACCACTCACTCCCGCAGGAGCGTGTTCAGTTATTTGAAGGACAAAGATGCAGTGACCATTCTGTTCAGAGAGGTTTCAGATAAGGTAGCCAATCGTCCGGGCGGTTACACCCGGATCATCAAATTGGAAAACCGCGCCGGTGACAACGCCGAAATGGCCATCATCGAATTGGTCGATTACAATGAAATCTACACAAAAGGCAGTGGTGTCCAAGTGGAGAAAAAAGCGACCCGTCGCCGTGGTTCAGGCAAAAAAGCCGCAGCTGCTGCCGCACCGACTGAAGCCAGTGAGACTCCAGCTGTAGAAGAAGCTCCTGAAGTTGTGGAAACTGCTGTAGAAGAAGCTCCTGAAGCCGTAGAAGCTGCAGTTGAGGCTACTGAGGAAGTTGTTGCTGAAGCAGAAGTTACTGAAACTGCAGAAGAAACCCCTGCTGCTGACGAAGCAGATGCTTCCGACGATCAGTCCGAAGAGAAAAAAGACGCCTAAGTCTTTTTCATTAATTGCAAATTTTCAGATAAATTCATAGAACCGGGTCATTTTTGACTCGGTTTTTTTTGTATTATCTTTTCTAAAACAGGGATCCGATTCAAGACCTGTGGACTAAGCAAATAATGTTGTAGTTCATGAGCTCGTGCGGATTCTGGGTTGAAACTACTCATTTCACCGTTTCACTACTTCCGAGAAATGAACTCATTTCTCGGAAGTAGTGTTTTCACGAAAACATAAATTCCGCAAATTTTGTTATGATTCTAAAACAGGCCTAATTTTTCCGACATTATAAAATACAACAACGCTAATAGGGCCAAATACATGCATACTATAACTCCATAAGCCAAATGAAATAATGCAATGAGCACCGTTACAATTTGCGATATTGGTTGCTCAAGATAAAGTGCTGAGAAAATAATCAATGGGAGTCCGGTGAAGAAAAAAAGAAAAATGATGAAACCCTGACCAGACTGTGATGACTGATAAACTTAGTATACCTGCCGTATATTGTTTTGCCGGCATGGTAAAAAGCAGCATGTAGGTAATCCTGAATCAGATAGAATATTTTCATATACTAATCTTAACTATTGTTACTTTTACATCAACACATAAATTATCAAACCCAATGAAAGCACCAATAATGCAGTATAGGTATAGGCAATAATAAAGAACGGCAGTTTTATCCAGAAATTTTGTTTCAAAAAATCAATATATCTTTCATCGCCAATTTCTCCTTCATATTTTAATTTTTTTTCTCTTCTGCCATAGCCCCATATAATAAAGATATAGATTAGCAGAACAAGGGGCAGGCCAACAACCATCGGTGGTTTCAGCAAGAATATGATGACCATACCGATGGGTAATACAATCAAATAGCTGATTATCCAAAGCTGTGCCTTAAAAGCGTAATGCCAAGCCCAGAATTTGCCAAATAGCATTTTTCCAATATGGTAGAAAGCAGCATATAGATAATCCTGAATCAGATAGAATGTTTTCATCAGTATTTGACAATTATTTGAATAGGCTTAAATATATAAGACCTAACAAAGATATAGCAATGAAAGATATCACGATATAGCCTATAATATAAAATGGTAGCTTTACCAATAAACGCTGTTTTAAAAAGTTGATATATCTTTCATCCTGATCCGCATTGCTTATTTTTTTCTCTCTTTTGTCATATATGATGGAAAATAACACGTAGAACAATGCCGCTGGAATAAGTACAAATTTGATAGACCATCCCAGTACGTAAGCGATTGTGAGCGACAACAAGATCGTAAAAAAGCCGGACACAATGATATATCCATTTGTCGCAAATCCCTCTCCTCCTATCTTGCCAAATGTTTTTCTTCCGATATGGTAGAAAGCTCCATAAAGATAATCCAATAGTAGAGATAGAAACTTCATGTGAATAAACTTGTATTTAACCAGGCTCCTGATTCCTCTTACCCCGATGCTGTATTCTGAAAAGAAATTCAGGGATTGAAAACTTCCCAGCTATAATCCATTGCTGCAGCCCACGCCTCCATGTTGAGGTCTGGTTGCAGGGAACTAAACTCTCCGCTACTCAGGGCGGCAAGTAGGTTTTCGGTTGCTATATTGCCCACCAGCTCGTCTTCGGCCATGGGGCAGCCCCCAAATCCCCGGAGAGCCGTGTCAAATCGATGGCATCCGGCTTCCAAAGCAGCACGGATCTTTCCCTGGCTCTCCTGAGGCGTACTGTGCAGATGGATACCCCATTCTACATCTTCAAACTCCCCACTCAGAAAGGGGTAGAGCTGCTTTATTTTCTCCGGGGTAGAATCACCCACCGTATCGGCCAGGGCCAAATGACGGACACCCATGCCACACAGTTTTTCCGTATATTCTGCTACAATATGCTCATTCCATTGATCACCATAGGGATTACCAAAGCCCATGGACAGATATACAAGCGGGATTTTATTGTTTGCTGCACATATTTCCACTATTTCTTTGACCCTGTCCAGGGATTGTTCACGGGTGCTGTTGGTATTGCGGAGCTGAAAAGTCTCTGAGACTGAAAAGGGAAAACCCAGAAACCGAATGCGTTCATGCATGGCAGCCTCCTGTGCCCCGCGTACATTGGCGATAATGGCCAGCAGATCCGTGTCCCTGCCTGCATCCGGATCCAGGCCGGCCAGCACCTCTGCTGTATCCCGCAGTTGCGGAATGGCTTTTGGAGAAACAAAACTACCAAAATCCAGACGGTCAAAGCCTACCC
>DATGNG010000206.1:0-4200 GCA_035306865.1 Sphingobacteriaceae bacterium | reverse complement strand
ACTCAATAAAGGCGAGATTACCAAGGTCAAGCAGGATGTGGCAGGTGGAAAGACAAAATTGCTGTATGTAGCACCCGAATCCCTTTCAAAGACTGAGAATGTCGAGTTTTTGAGGTTGATCAAAGTTTCATTTGTGGCAGTGGACGAAGCACACTGTATTTCGGAATGGGGACACGATTTTCGTCCGGAATACCGGAAAATCAGACAAGTCATCAATAATATAGGAGACGATATTCCGGTTATTGCCTTGACCGCGACCGCAACGCCAAAGGTGCAGTCGGATATCCGGAAAAACCTGCAGATGAATGATGCGGTGCTGTTTAAATCCTCATTTAACCGCCCCAATCTATATTATGAAGTAAGGCCCAAAAAGAATGTTGCCAAAGAGATCGTCCGCTTTATCAAGAAAAACACAGGCAAATCAGGTATTATCTATTGCCTGAGCCGGAAAAAAGTGGAGGAGATAGCCGAAGTGCTCAATCTCAACGGGATCAAGGCTTTGCCTTATCACGCAGGGTTGGATGCCAAAACAAGGGCTGATACCCAGGACAAGTTTTTGATGGAAGATGTAGAGGTGATTGTAGCTACGATTGCCTTCGGCATGGGGATTGACAAACCCGATGTGCGCTATGTTATCCACCATGATATCCCAAAAAGTATGGAGGGATATTATCAGGAGACCGGCCGTTCCGGAAGGGATGGGGGAGAAGGGCATTGCCTTGCTTTCTATTCTGAAAAGGATATCGAGAAACTGACCAAGTTTATGAAGGATAAGCCGGTGTCCGAAAGGGAGATCGGGACGCAGATTCTCAAGGAAGTGATTGATTACTCCGAATCTTCGGTTTGTCGCAGGAAGCAGATCCTGCATTATTTTGGAGAGAATTTTGACGCTGATGACTGCAACGGAATGTGTGACAACTGTAATAAGGAACGCAAGTTTTTTGATGCAAAGGATGCACTGGTGGATACATTGGCATTTATCCGTGAGCAGGGTGATAAATTTGATGATCTTTATATCATCAAGGTTTTGTTGGGCCAGAACAATCAGGCAGTAGCCTCTTATAAGCACGATGAGCATAAATTGTTTGGTTCGGGTAAAGAAGAGGGAGAAACCTATTGGAAATCCTTGTTCCGTCAGGCAGTACTGCATAATTTTCTGGAAAAGGACATAGATAATTACGGTTTGCTGGTGCTTACCGAAAAAGGGCAGGAGTTTTTGGAAAGTCCCTATTCCATCAAATTTGTGCTCAATGAACCTATGGAGCTTGCAGATGAGGAGGGGGCTGATGAGGCAATACAACCGGGCGGAGGTGCGGTGGATACCCAATTGCTGAAAATGCTCAAGGAGCTCCGAAAGAAAATTGCCAAACAAAAAGGCTTGCCTCCATTTGTGATCTTCCAGGATCCTTCACTGGATGAAATGTGTACCCATTATCCTATTACCACCGATGAGCTGAAGCAGATTCACGGTGTTGGAGCGGGAAAGGCAATCAAGTTTGGCGCACCTTTTATCGAATTGATCAGCAATTATGTGGAAGAAAACGAGATTGACCGTCCACAGGATCTGGTGATCAAAAGCACGGCGAATCGCTCAGTGCTCAAAATTTCCATTATCCAGAATATTGACCGTAAGATCGGATTGGAGGATATTGCTGCAGCCAAGGGCTTAAGTTATGAGGAATTGCTGCGTGAAGTAGAGTCCATTGTGAATTCGGGTACACGGCTCAATTTGGGTTATTTTGTTGATGAAATGATTGATGAGGATAGGCAGGCAGAAGTTTATGATTACTTCCGTACGGCTGAGGTGGATTCCATCAATGAAGCACTCAAGGAATTGGGCACAGATGATTATACATACGAAGAAGTCCAGTTGATGCGAATCAAGTTTATGTCCGAACTGGGCAATTAGGGTATAACCGGGCAATTAGGATATACATTACTAACCCCTGAACCTGCACAATGGATAAGGTGGATCAGATCATATTGTTTGTGTCAGATTGGTTTTGGCTGCCGCTGCTGCTGATTTATTTGGGTATTATCCTGACAATTCTGATTGAAAACCGCAATCCGACCAAAACCATTGCCTGGATACTGGTGATTGTGTTTCTTCCCTTGGTAGGGATGATTCTATATTATCTTTTCGGACAGAAATTCAGGAAGATCCAGTCTTTTCGAACATTGAATATTGCCCAGAGCAAACGCTTGATGGAACGTTGGGGCAATCTTAATCCGATTATTGAAGCCAATTTAAAACAGATCAACAAACAGATCGGCCCACTGAGTAGAGTCTATAAATTTCTGGCCAATCAGCATATTTCTCCTTTGGTGCTCAACAATAGGGTGGATCTCCTTATCAATGGAGAGCAAAAGTTTCCGGCACTGATCCAGGCGCTGGAAGAAGCCCAGCACCACATACACCTGGAATATTATATTTTTGAAATCGACCGGATTGGCCAGCAAATCCTGGAAATTTTGAAGGCTAAAGCCCGGGAAGGAGTGGAAGTCAGGCTGTTGGTCGATGCTTTTGGCTCGCCCCGTTTAGCCAAACAAGCGAAGAAACTCCGCAAGGAGGGGATAGAAGTAGCTGTGTTTTTGCCGGTTGATTTTTCTTCACTGGCCGATAGCAATTATAGGAATCACCGTAAACTGGCTTTAGTCGATGGTCAAATTGCATTTGTGGGTGGGATCAATATAGATGACCGGTATATTAATTCCGCAGCGGGAAAAGGGAAATATTGGAGGGATACTTCTGTAAGAATTGAGGGATACTCGGTAAATGTACTGCAGGCCTATTTTTGGATGGATTGGCATTTTGCCGGGGGGCAGCCCTTTGAGGTCAATGAACAGCATTTATACGTGGCTTCACCTGAACCACCCGGTCAGGCAGCAGTCAGCTACGCATTCAGTGATCCGGGTTCCGAAGCTCCATATTGTATGGAGGCATTGCTTATCGCCATTTCTGAAGCCGAAGAATGTATTCGATTGTGCACACCTTATTATATTCCAAGTGATGAACTGGATACTGCACTTCAATTGGCTGCGGCATCGGGTATTAGGGTGGAATTGATGATACCCCATCAGTCCGATTCGTATATAATGCAACATGCTTCCCTTTCGTATCTGAAACCCTTATTGAGAAGGAATGTTTCGGTTTACCTGTATGAAAAGGGGTTTATCCATGCCAAAACCGTGTCTGTAGATGGAAAGCTGGCCTTTGTAGGCACCGTAAACCTGGATACCCGCAGTTTTTATATCAATTTCGAAACCAGCGTACTGATCAGCGAACCAAAATTCTGTAAAGCGATGGTGGATCAGTTTGAGTTTGATAAAACGCATAGTACCTTGCTGACCAGGCAAGGATGGTGGGCCCGCCCCAAATGGAAGCGGAGTATTGACTCCATTTGTAGATTATTAGCGCCCTTACTTTAGGAATAAAACTTGAAAAACGATATATTTAGCCCATGAAGAATTTGAGGACTGGTTCATTACTTGTATGTCTGTTTTTGTTTTTTGGTTTTCAGGCACTTTCTAAGCAGGACAGCACGGTGCATATCAATACCATAGTTGAAAGAAGTCAGATGGTTTTTCAGAACTATCCTGTAGAAAAGGTGCACTTGCATTTCGATAAGCCTTATTATGCGGTGGGTGATACCATCTGGTTCAAAGGATATATGAGTACAAATCTGTACGAATTTATGCCCAGCCAGATCATGTATGTGGAAATACTGACGGACAGGGATTCTTTGATCCAAACCTTAAAATTGCCATTGATCAATAATACAGCCAAAGGCCAGCTGGTGCTTGACCAACAATGGTTTAGTAAGAATAATTATCGGTTTCGGGCTTATACCAAATACATGGCTAATTTCGATCCGGATTATTTCTTCAATAGAATAATTCCGGTAGGGGATGTTTTGAATAACCTGCTTCACACCCAGATCAGATTTACAGACCTTAGTGATGGCCGGAACAACAGGGTGCAGACCCACCTGGAGTTTACTGACCGGGCGGGTCGCGTTATGGGCAATCAACGGGTCAATTGGGAGTTGGTCCATAATTTTGAAGTACTTGAAAAGGGGAGAGCGGAGACGGATGCCATGGGCAATTTGGTTCTTAATCTTCAGGCCCGGGATAGGGAAAGATTTGCTGCTGCTAAGCTAAATATTTCTGTGCCCGATCCCCGGAATCCAAATGAATTGC
>DATGNG010000205.1:0-2406 GCA_035306865.1 Sphingobacteriaceae bacterium | reverse complement strand
ATGCTCCAGGTTCAAACGGCAACAAACGGCTGTTTCTGGCGGTAAGTATTTTGGAAAAATCAATCTTGGTCGGCGCATGGGTGATTCGGTGGACATGGTTGGCAAAGTCAACCCCATACTTTGAATTTTGTACTTCAGGAGCGGATTGGAGGTATAAATCACTGTATGCATCCAAATGATCCCTATAATTCTTCTGCAGTGAAATAAGATAAAAAGTGCTGATCAATGACCTGCCTTTCTCAATAAATTCCTGGTTGAAATCCTTATACGCTGCAAACTGATTTCCTTCTTCATTCAGCGGAATTACTTGATTGTAAACCGCAAATTTCCATTCCTCCAAAAACTGCTGTTCTTCATCCCCTCCACTTACTTTAATATAATGCGGATCTCCCGGGTTAACGGATTCCGTATCAGCGATCAATTCAAATTCGGCTCCATCCGTGACAAAAAGTGGAACTTCCTGAGTCCAGTATCCAGTGTTTTCATTCATACCGGAAATTTTTAAAAAATAAATTTCATTGGCGTTTACATCCTCCAGGCTGATATCCAGGCTGCCCGAAATGGCGACAAAGCTTTTCAGCTGTACGTTTCTGTCATCGGTGAGAAAAATACTGACATCTCCATTTCCTGGCATTTGCCCAAACAATCTAAAGGATGCTTCCTCTGATTGGTAGGGTTTTAAGACCGAAAAATGTGTCTTCAAATTTTCTGAACCGGAATTCTGTCCACAAGAGACCAGTAAGAAAGCAAATATCCCTGCCAGGATTGATTTTAAAAAGTAAGGTTTTGATTTCATAAGAGCCAAATTAAGGTTAATAGGACAGCAAATTTAGGGTT
Organism: Sphingobacteriaceae bacterium; assembly: GCA_035306865.1. Taxonomy (GTDB): domain Bacteria; phylum Bacteroidota; class Bacteroidia; order Sphingobacteriales; family Sphingobacteriaceae; genus DASRQK01. Next base: position 1,569 of record DATGNG010000205.1, on the reverse strand, counting down.
TAATTGACAAAATAGTGTCCGGATAAATTACTTTAGTCAAATACAGTCCATGTGCAGGTACTGAAGCCCCGGCAACCGATCGATCTTTGCTCGCTATCACTTTGTGCATATCCTCTGTTTGCAGTTTGCCATAACCTACCTCAAGCAGGGTGCCCACAATGGCGCGAACCATATTGCGCAGAAACCGATCTGCTGAAATATGAAAGACCTGTCCCGTTTCTGTTGGTTCCCAATAGGCTTCAAAGATCGTACAATTATTTGTAAATACCTGCGTATTGGATTTGCTAAAGCAACTAAAATCACGGTACTCCAGCAAAATTTTTGCGGATTCATTCATTTTTTCCCAATCCGGTTTCTCCCGAAGTTGCCAGGAAAACCCATCTTTGAATGGGTCTTTTCCAAAATGAACATGATACTCATAAGAGCGACGGATGGCATCGAAACGGGCGTGTGCATCTGCTGACACCGCATAAATCTCCCGAATAGCAATGCTTGGCGGCAATATGGAATTGAGCTGGTGCTGAAGTTTTTCCGGGTCAGTAATGGGAGAGGGCAAATCCATATGTGCGTAAAGCTGCCTGGCATGCACCCCGGTGTCGGTGCGACCACAACCCACTGTTTCCACTGGGAAACGAAAGATAGTTTCCAAGGCCTTATGAAGCAATTCCTGCACACTCAACGCATTTTGTTGAATCTGCCAGCCGTGATAAGGCTTGCCGTCATAAGCCAATTCTAAAAAATATCTGTTGGGGTGCCCAGTCACCATATTTCTGGAAAATATCTTTATCTTTATACGGAATAATCCGCTTTATTTTTACACGGAATGATCCGCAAAATACGGAATCACTGATTTAATTGCAAAGGTAATCGATTTCCCGGAATGCAACTGAGCAAAGATACTTTGAATTTTTTGGCCGAGCTGGCAGTCAACAACAATAGGGAATGGTTTTTGGAAAACAAAGCTCGTTTCGATACGGTCTGGCAGGGAATGAAGGAATTGGTGCAGCAGCTCATCCTGGGTTTGTCCGAATTCGACACCCATATTCATCGTGACATAGATGCCTCGAGGTGCCTGTTTAGAATTTATCGCGACACCCGTTTTAGCAAGGATAAAACGCCCTATAAACTTTGGCTGGGCGCGGGGATATCGGTCAATGGCCGCAAGCTTCATGGGCCGGAATATTACCTGCATATTCAGCCCGGTGGCAAGAGTTTTATTGCAGTTGGGTACTGGAGGCCGGAAAAGGATCATCTTGCAGCAATCCGGCAAGAAATCGATTATAATGGTCAGGAATTGAACCAAATTTTGGAAGAGCTGGAAGGCGCACCAAAGCCTATTGCTTTGAATCGGAATGAAAAGCTCATCAGACCACCGATTGGTTATATGGCGGATCATCCTGACATCGAGTTATTGAAGCTCAAAAGCTTTACCCTTTCCTATCCCATTCGTGATGAGGAGGTTTCCAGTGATCAAGTCCTATCTGTTTTACTGGAAAATTATCGGTCAATGTTACCCTTCAAATCCTTCCTTCATCAGGCTATAGGGCAGGAATAATTTATAGAGCGGCA
>DATGNG010000204.1:0-3349 GCA_035306865.1 Sphingobacteriaceae bacterium | reverse complement strand
TCCAATGCCGTGTAAGGTTGTACACTTGCAATGGTAGGCACATTGGAAGAAATCATAAAGGTAGGCATCATTTCCACGACCCCACCTATCAAAATCACGATGAGTGCCAGAACCATAAAAAGAGCAGGTTTGCGCTCCAGTCTGCGGTGTGGTGCGCGTTCCCGGACCACAACCGGCTCCAGTGCAGGTGCTTCTGCGGCTTCATTGGCTTCCAGTTTTCCTTTCTTCATAGTTTTGACCAAGTTGACGGTCATCAGGATAGCACCCCCCAGGTATAATACACCTCCTACCGCACGTAGCATATGCATGGGTAGAATTTCAAGGGTAGTAGCCAGGAAGTTTGGATATTTCAATACGCCTTCCGGAGTGAATTCTTTCCACATCAGTCCTTGCACCACAGCCGCCCAATACATTGGGATAGCATAGAAAAGGATGCCCAGTGTTCCGATCCAGAAGTGATATGAAGCCCATTTGGTTGAATAAAGTTCGGTTTTATAAATACGTGGGATTATCCAGTAAAGAATAGCAAAGGTCATAAAACCATTCCAACCCAATGCCCCAACGTGTACGTGGGCGACAATCCAGTCGGTAAAGTGGGCAATAGCATTAACCTGTTTCAGGGACAGCATCGGGCCTTCAAATGTGGCCATTCCATAAGCCGTCAGTGCAACAACCATAAATTTCAATTTCGGATCGCTCCGAACCTTGTCCCAGGCCCCACGAAGGGTCAACAAACCGTTGATCATCCCTCCCCAACTGGGGGCAATGAGCATGATAGAAAACACTACCCCAAGAGACTGCACCCATCCTGGCAATGAAGTATAAAGTAAATGGTGCGGCTTTGCCCAGATATAGTTAAAAATCAGGGACCAGAAATGCAGGATACTCAATTTATAGGAATAAACAGGTCGATTGGCCATTTTGGGCAGGAAATAATACATCATCCCCAAGTATGGAGTGGTTAGAAAGAACGCAACCGCATTGTGACCATACCACCACTGCACCAGCGCATCCTGTACCCCAGCATAAACATAGTAGCTTTTAAAGGCAGAAACCGGCAATTGGAAGGAATTGACAATGTAAAGAACTGCTACCGTGACAAAAGTGGCAATATAAAACCACACGGCCACATACATATGTCGCTCCCTGCGCTTGACGATGGTACCAAACATGTTGATACCAAACACCACCCAGATCAGCACTACAGCTATGTCAATAGGCCATTCCAGCTCAGCGTATTCGTGTGAACTTGTGAGTCCGAGCGGAAGAGTAATGGCTGCTGCCACGATAATCAGTTGCCAGCCCCAGAAATGGATTTTACTAAGCTTATCACTGAACATCCGGGTTTTCAACACTCTTTGCATGGAGTAATAAACGCCCATGAAGATCCCGTTTCCTACAAAAGCAAAAATGACCGCATTGGTATGTAATGGCCGGACACGTCCAAAAGTCGTGTATTGAAGCTCAAAATTGAAGATCGGCCAGACCAACTGCAAGGCTATTAATAAACCTACAGTCATGCCGACGATGCCCCAAATTATGGTGGCTATACCGAAGTCACGGACAATCTTATTGTCATAATTAAATTGCTCTAACTGCATTGCTAAAAAAGTTTAAATTTTCAGGTGTAAAACTACGGTCATTTTATTGTCATCTGAATGACACATATTTCCAAAATTAGTAATGTTTATCACATTTTAATAACCAAAAATATGATAAGCGGGTAACATAAATCTTCTGCATTTTTTACGTATGTTTGTATTAGATTTAATTATGCTGAAACAGACTTTAACACAGAAATTATTACAAAAGTTATCACCTCAACAGATTCAGTTCATCAAATTGTTGCAGGTGCCTACTGCTTCTTTGGATGCCAGGATCAAGGAAGAATTGGAAGAAAATCCAGCTCTTGAAGATCTGAGTTTGGCCAATATGAATGATCCGGTGGAGGAGTATCCAGATAAAGATCCTGAGGACACCACCTTTAGTGAGGAGGAAAGGAATCAGGACAATGAGGAATTTAATGTGGACGATTACCTCCAGTCTGATGATTTTAACGATTATAGTGGAGGAGGTTCTTACGGTGATGATGAAGAAGATCGCAAGGAAATTCCCATCGCGGTACAAAACTCTCTTTATGAAAGCCTGCAGCAGCAATTGGGCCTACTTGTACTTTCGGATCGGGATTATTTGATAGGCAAACAAATAATTGGCAGTCTGGATGATGATGGTTATCTGCGCCGGCCCCTCATTTCATTGATTGATGACCTTGCCTTTTCCCAAAATATTGAAGTAGAGCAGGAGGAGGTGGAAGATATGTTGAACGTAATCCAGGGTTTTGATCCTCCCGGAATTGCCGCCAGGGATCTGCAGGAATGCTTGCTCATACAGTTGAGGAAAAAGGACACAACGAATGAAAATATAAAGACAGCTATCCATATTATTGAATTTCATCTGGATGAGTTTACCAAGAAGCATTACGACAAACTGGAAAAATCGCTCAATCTGGATTCGGAAGAGCTAAAAGTAGTAATCCAGGAAATTCTTAAACTCAATCCAAAACCAGGAGATTCCGGAGCTGTAACAGGCAAACAACTCCAAATCATACCTGACTTTCACATTAGTAATAATGATGGAGTGCTGCAATTGACGCTAAATGCCCGAAATGCTCCAGAGCTGAAGGTCAGCCGGTCCTATATGGAAATGTTCGACCATTATGACAAAGCCGAACAGAAGGACAAAAAGATGAAGGAAGCTGTGCAGTTCGTCAAACAAAAATTGGATTCTGCCAAATGGTTTATTGACGCCATCAAGCAAAGGCAGCAGACTCTACTGAAAACGATGAATGCCATTATGAATTATCAGTACGAGTACTTTCTGACCGGCGATGAACGAAAGTTAAAGCCGATGATCCTGAAAGATATTGCAGACCGCATTGATATGGATATCTCGACTGTTTCCCGGGTGGCCAATTCTAAATATGTTCAGACCGAATTTGGAACTTTTCTGCTCAAATCTTTCTTTTCAGAAGCCATTCAGACCGATAGTGGTGAAGAAGTATCCAATAAGGAAGTCAAAAAAATCCTTGAGGAATGTATCGCCAACGAAGATAAGCGCAAACCGCTGGCTGATGAAAAGCTTACCGAAATCCTGAAGGAAAGAGGTTATACCATTGCCCGGAGAACCGTGGCCAAATACCGGGAAGCAATGAACATTCCGGTTGCGAGATTAAGGAAACAATTGTAAGGTCGATGATCAAAAAAATTTCATTTCTGCTGATTTTCCTTTTGGCTTCTGCGGCTGCTTTTGGGCAGACTGAGCGGGATGACCGGGCAACGATTGTGAATTT
>DATGNG010000203.1:0-3193 GCA_035306865.1 Sphingobacteriaceae bacterium | reverse complement strand
GAGTAGGTCAGTCCCACAAAATGGTTGTCCAACCAACGGCGCCGGACCAGATCAGTAGAAGAAATGGTAATACCCCCAATCTCCACATCGGACAATCCATAGCGCTGGAAATTATCACCTTCCCTGAATTCTTCATAATATCCCGCCCCACGGGTATAATGCACAGCAGCGTTGAGATGGGTTTTCTCCGACAAGGCCTGTGAAAAATGGAGCTGGTAATGCGTTTGGGTATAATTATCGGTCTGATCCTGATAAGTAAATTCATTATAGCGCCTGTTGATGGCCAGCATTTCTTCCGGCACTCCATTCCAGGCTTGGTAGGTTCTCTCTTTCCCTGAGAATACATTGGCTCTCAATAAACTGTTTTTTCCGTGCCAGGCTCCGGTCAGAAAGAAAGATTTCAGATCCGAAAAAGCCCTGTCTATATAGCCGTCACTTTTGATCTGGGAAAGCCGACCATCAAAACTGAATTGCTCACCTATCAGCCCTGTACCAAGTCTAACGGTATTTTTCAGGGTTTGGAAAGAACCAATACTATTATCCAGCTCTGCATAAGGCTCTGACCGCAATTTATTGGTCTGTATATTGAGGCTGGCTCCAAAAGCCCCTGCACCATTTGTGGAAGTCCCCACCCCACGTTGGATCTGAATATTATCCACCGAAGAAACAAAATCGGGAAGATTAACCAGAAAGGTACCCATACTCTCAGGGTTGTTGAGCGGCACCCCGTTGATGGTCACATTGACACGAGTGGGGTCACTCCCTCTTACGCGAATGCCGGTATAGCCCACTCCAGCCCCAGCATCTGAAGAGACGACAACACCCGGAGTCTGATCCAACAAATAAGGCAGGTCCTGGCCGAGATTGTTTTTTTCCAACTGGACTTTATCAATATTTCGATAGGTTGTGGCCGAATTTTCGCTGGCTCGAGTGGCTTGCACGATGACTTCTTCAGCTAAAAAAACAGTGGGGGCCAATCGAATATTTTCCACTAAATCGGATTCCAAAACAATGGACCGGGTTGCAGCCTCATAACCCAAAAAGGTCACTAACACCTCATATTTGCCCTGACGCAGGTTTTGCAGTTTTGCCAGGCCGTCTTTGCCTGTCTGCACCACGTAGGGCGTACCCACAATTTGAACCGTTGCGCCTTGCAACACTTGATCATTCTCTCCTTGCGTGACCCTTACCGTCAACGCATGCTGGGCAACAGCCATTACGGCGCTGGCACACAGCAGAGCCATACTAAACAGTTTTTTAAACATTTTTTTGTAACTTATGAGTTAAACATAGTCACCGCAAGGGGTTTGCAGCAACGGAACAATTTAACTTCCCTCTCCCTACGCCGGCATTATCCGGATCAGGTGCTTGGTATCCTATGGAAACCAATGGGTATAATCTCAGCCTTTATTTGTGTTTGATCAGCAAACAAGGCACCCCTAATGATCTTACAAAGATAGTGTTTGTAGAGGAGAATTGCAAAAGCTACCCGGCTTCTTCCTCACCGAAGTCCAGTGAATGTGACAGGTAGGATTCATAAACACTTCCTTCATAGACCGTTGCGCCTGTCGGATGCACAAAAGGAATATCCGGATTGAATAGCTCCTCCAATTTATCCTTTAAAAATTCCCCGAATTTTTTCTTTGCCTGCTCCAGGGCCTGGCCTGTGATGGGATATTGCCCCTTTCGGGGAATTTTGAACTTGAAATTTGTGCCCTCTGTCCGCATTTTGCGAATACTGTACAAGTGCGGTGTCACCGATTGCCCACTAATCTGCTCATAAATATAGGTGTAAAACAGTGTCTGGAGAAAAGCCTTATTGCTATCTTTCCAATTGCTATTAAAAATTTCAAAGTCAAACTTTCCTTCATCATTCAGCCCAACAGCCCGAACCTCCAGGGAGTCGCTTCCGGTCTTATAATCTACGATTCTCATCTCCCCATTTACCCGATCTACCCGATCAATAATGCCTTTGAGCAATACAGATTTTTGTTCGCCCTGCACCATCACAGGAAATTCGAGCCTGTATTGCTCCGTGTCATTTTCCAGTTCCAGCAATTCAATAGCTCCGCCCAGATTTCGGTCGAATCCCAGAAAGATCCGGCAATACTCTTCGCTGATGCGCTGTACGATCCGCTCCTGACCACTGAACTGTCGCTGGTCCTGATCACCCTCCGTTCCTTTGAACTCTTCGGCTATTGCCTGTTCACAAATCTCAGGCACTTGCTTTAATAATTGTGAGAAATTATCGGAATTCAGGGCTGCTCCTTGCAGCAAAAAAGGTTGATACAACAATTGCATGGCATTGTGGATCACATTGCCCACCCGATTGGTCTCAATCTCGGTATTTAGCACTGGGGGTTCCTTGATACCGGCAATATATTTGATGAAAAATTCCAGGGGCGAATTGACATACAGGGCAAATGCTGAAGCAGAGAGGGATCGCCTTTCACCATCGGGGCTTTCCTGCAAAAATGCTTGAAGGCGTTGCCAAACTATCCCGGTTTTTGGGATGGAAATGGCCGGTGGCGAAGCAGGCACTTCTTTTTTGTGGGAAGGGCTGGCAGAAAGAGCAACCGAATGTGTTCTTACCGGCAAATTGCTTTCATAACAGATCTGTTGGGCAAATCGTGATACTTCTCCCGAATTCTCGTAATCTACCGCTGCATTGTAAATAAGATGGAGCCGCTCAAAATGATGTAATAATCTATAGAACAAATAGGCCGACAATGCCTGTTGGTTCTCGATCACCGGTAGCCGGTAGGCCCTTCTCAGATTATAGGGTATAAAGGTAGATCCGGCACTTAACACCGGTAAATTGCCCTCATTTGCCCCTACCAAAAATATATGATCAAAATTGAGGTTCCGGCTTTCCAGCAATCCCATGATCTGGATCGGTGAAAAAGGATCTCCGCTCAATGGGGCGGTCAACCTGACCATATGCCTGCGAATCAATTTGATGGCAAGGGTAATGCTTAGATCGGGGTGTTCTTCAAACCCTTGCTGCAATTGCCTGATTGCCTGCAATGCCTGTTCGAGTAAGGTGCGCTCGATGAGGTTATGCAAACGTGAGGGTGCTGGCGTTTCGGACAGGGATTGAAGCAGCAATTGTAGTTGATCCATCAAAGTCCCTACATTTGAAACCTTCCTGAAGAAAGCCGGAAACTGGTCAGTTAAGCCGGGGAGTTTGGAT
>DATGNG010000202.1:0-2341 GCA_035306865.1 Sphingobacteriaceae bacterium | reverse complement strand
TGATCGTTACGGATCTGTTCCAAAGCCTGTGCCATCAGCCGGGCATCATCTGCCTCCGAGGGATTGAACACATTGATCCGCCCCCCGGAAAGCTTGTTGAGCAACAAGGCCCGGTTGCTTTCACTTTTTGAACCGGTCAGGGGGACGGTACCCATCAAAGGTTCGTCCGTCCTGTTGATCCGAATTTCCTGCTCCTGTAAAAAATCGTTCCACCCCATTTTTTCAGGCTTCAGCTACTGGTTTCTCATTCATAATTTCGTTCTGCTTGCGAATGGATTCGTTGTGAATCAATTCCAGCAACTTTACAGTGAAATCTGTGTCCAATTTAAGGGCCTTGGCCAGATTACTCCTTTTTTGGATGATTTCATCCCAGCGGTTGACCTGCAGAATAGTCACATTGTTTTCACGTTTGTAAGTGCCGATCTGTTCCACCACTCGCATCCGATCACCAAGGATTTTGATGATTTTGTCATCAAGAATGTCGATTTCCTCCCGAAATTTACCGAGTTTGTCTTCAAAAATCGGATTGTTGGAATCCGGTTTACGCAGGGTAAGATGGGAAATCATTTCGGACAAGGCTTCCGGTGTCAATTGTTGCTTGGCATCGGTCCAGGCTACTGAAGGATCAATATGTGATTCCACTATCAATCCCTGCATATCCATATCGAATGCTTTTTGGGAAATGTATGGGATCAGTTCTCTATTGCCACAAATGTGACTTGGGTCGTTGATAACAGGTAATTCGGGAAGTAGGGTTTTGAGTTGGATAGCCAAGTCCCACATGGGTTCATTGCGGAATGCTGATTTTTCATAGGATGAGAATCCTCTGTGGATAGCACCTAATTTGCGGATTCCGGCACGGTTTATTCGTTCCAAAGCACCCACCCAGAGGGCAAGATCCGGGTTGATCGGATTTTTAACCAGCACCGGAACATCCACTCCTTGTAGTGCATCGGCAATCTCCTGTACGGTAAATGGATTTGCCGTAGAGCGGGCCCCGATCCACAAAATATCTACTCCGGCCTTCAGGGCCTCTTCTACATGCCGTGCCGTGGCCACTTCGGTGGTCACTTTCAAACCAGTTTCTGCCTTGGCCCGGAGCAACCATTCCAAACCTATGCTGCCAATGCCCTCAAATTCACCCGGACGGGTACGCGGCTTCCAGATACCGGCCCGCAATACACTGACTTTACCTGTATTGGCCAGCAAATGGGCCGTCCCCAGCATTTGTTCTTCGGTTTCTGCGCTACAGGGGCCAGCTATGACCAGAGGTTCGTTCCCGGTGTCCAACCAGGATTTTAAGGGTAAGATGTCTAAGTTATGTTTCATTTTGATGGTTATTTTCTAATTTCAGTATTTATTTTTTTCTTAAATCTTTTCGTTTTTGAGGTATTCGCCCATTATGTTAAAATTCGTTGCGTGCTTTAGTACTTTTTTGACGGAGGCATCATAATCGCTTTGATTTTTCCATTCCACATCCACATAAAACTCATATTCATTTCTTCTCCCCAAGACCGGCATGGATTGAATTTTGCTCATATTAATTCCTTCCTCCTCAAAACATTTCAATACGGAAAAAAGAGCACCAACGGTGTTTCCAATCTGAAAGGATAGGGAAGCTTTATTTGCACCTTCTACAGGTTCGCGATTGTTGGACAGGATCAAAAAGCGGGTATAATTCTTTTTATTGGTTTCAATGCGTCGCTCCAAAATTTCGAGACCATATACTTTTGCAGCCAGTTTGTTGGCAATGGCAGCGGTATCTTTCAGACTTTCTTCCTTGATTTTTTGGGCACAGCTTGCTGTATCCATGCCCTCACTCACCTTCAGTTGGGGATTGTCCTCCAGAAAATCATCGCATTGGCGAATAGCAATGGGGTGGGATTCAACAAATTTGATATCTTCGAAGGGTACGCCCGGCAAGGCCATCAAATGCAGTTGGATGTTGAGGTGTACTTCTCCAGCAATATTGAAACGGTAATCCCGCAGCAGGTTATAATTGGGTAAAATGCTTCCTGCCAAGGAATTTTCAATGGCCATAACCGTATAATCCACTTCTTTCTTTTTGAGTAGTTCGCAAGTCTTTTTGAAGGACTCGCATTCCACGATCGTGATATCATCTCCAAAATATTTGAAGGCTGCTTCTTCGTGGAATGAGGCGTGACTACCCTGTATTGCTACTTTCATTTTTGTTGTGATTTGTTGTTTGTTAATTTTTCGTTGTCTGTTAATTTTTAACGGCAAAAAAAAAATCCCGGCTGTTTGGGCCGGGATTCTTAAATATCATTAATGTATTGTTTTTAATGCATATCAGTCCCGGCTTTTATTGCTAAAATAAAAG
>DATGNG010000201.1:0-2059 GCA_035306865.1 Sphingobacteriaceae bacterium | reverse complement strand
GCCATCAGCCTTAGCATGAAACTGTCCATTTTCCAAACTGATTTCAGCCGGAAAACTAATTTGCTGAACAATCCCCCTAATTACAATTTCACCCACGATTGCAGCAAGGTTTTCACCAGCATAATCAATATGTTTCAGACGGAATGTGGCCTGTGGAAAGTTGCCTGCATCAAAAAAATCATCAGTCTTGAGATGGTTGGACAGTCTTTCGGCGGTTTCCCCCTCCAAATCTGTAACCTGAATACTATTCATATCAATGATGAATTCACCTCCGCTCAATTTACCATCAGAAATCACTCCCTCCCCTTTCACAAGCTTGATCGTGCCGGTATGCATACCTCCAAAAAATCGGTGTCCCTCCCAATTGAGTGTGGACTTCTGAGGATCAATCACCAGTTTTTGATCTTGGGCGTAGGCCCCCAAAAAAATCCCAGACAACAACAGGAAGAAAATCGAAGCAGTAGTTTTAATATTCATTTTAGTAATCATTAGTTTAATTTTTGGCAATAATACAAAATCACAAGCAATAAATAAGAATGATTCTAAATAAAATAAGAATCAAACTAAATAATTCTGGAACCATCAGATTTTTTAACGATCAATAGAAAGAAATTAACCCTATTTTTTTGTTTATTGGGATAAGGGTCTTATTTTTGGCATCGCTTTATAAAAACAAATTAGATAATGGAATTTTTAGAACAGAATCTTATTTACTTAATTCCAGTGTTGGGATTGGTAGGGATTATCGTGATGCTTGTTAAATCCTCGTGGATTAGCAAACAGGATGCAGGGGATGAAAATATGAAAACCCTGGCAGGATATATTGCAGAAGGTGCAATGGCCTTTCTCAGGGCAGAGTGGAAGATACTATCTTACTTCGTTGTGATTTCTGCCTTGTTGCTGGCTTGGTCAGGAACATTGGTTGAGACTTCAAGCTGGGTCATTGCTGTATCTTTTGTTATTGGTGCCTTTACGTCAGCATTGGCTGGATATATAGGTATGAATGTAGCGACCAAGGCAAACGTTCGGACTACTCAAGCCGCACGTACAAGCCTGGCCCAAGCGCTTAAAGTGTCTTTTACCGGAGGTACCGTAATGGGCCTTGGGGTTGCCGGGCTGGCAGTATTGGTAATGGGTGCTTTGTTCATTGTTTTTTATCAGATTTTTGTAGTCAGCACCGGAGCCAGCGTGAATAGTGTTGAGATGGTAAAAGCTATAGAGGTACTGGCAGGATTTTCACTGGGAGCGGAGTCTATTGCGTTATTTGCCCGTGTAGGTGGTGGTATTTACACCAAAGCAGCCGATGTGGGAGCAGATTTGGTTGGAAAGGTGGAAGCTGGCATCCCTGAGGATGATGTACGAAACCCGGCGACCATTGCGGATAACGTAGGAGACAATGTAGGTGACGTGGCTGGAATGGGTGCGGACCTTTTTGGATCCTATGTGGCAACAATTCTTGCAACCATGGTTTTGGGGCAGGAAATTATATCGGCTGACAATTTTGGAGGCATTGCCCCTATCCTTCTGCCAATCCTGATTGCTGGAATAGGTTTAATCTTTTCGATAGTTGGAACGTTTCTGGTCAAAATCAAGAACGATCAGGGTAATGTGCAAAATGCTTTGAATATCGGTAACTGGACCTCAATCATTCTGACTGCTATCGCTTCCTATTTTGTCGTGGTGTGGCTATTGCCTTCAGAAATGGTTTTGCGCGGTTACGCCTTCACTTCACAGGATGTGTTTATTGCTATTGTTGTAGGTTTGATTGTGGGTACGCTGATGAGTATGGTCACCGAATATTATACTGCTATCGGAAAAAGGCCGGTCAATTCGATTATTAAGCAATCATCTACCGGACATGCGACCAATATTATCGGCGGTTTGTCGGTAGGCATGGAATCGACCATGATTCCTACCCTGATCCTGGCTGCCGGTATTGTCACTTCATATTCCTTTGCGGGCTTGTATGGGGTGGCGATTGCAGCGACTGGAATGATGGCTACTACGGCAATGCAACTGGCTATTGACGCTTTTGGTCCGATTGCGGATAATGCAGGTG
>DATGNG010000200.1:0-4178 GCA_035306865.1 Sphingobacteriaceae bacterium | reverse complement strand
GGTAAAAACAAAATCAAGAGGCAAAAATAAAATCAGGGAACGGGATTATGATTAGGGAACGGGGTCATGCCCATGTCCACCCCAGGGATGGCAACGGGAGATTCTTTTGATGGTCAACCATCCTCCCTTGAAAGGGCCGTGTTTCCGAATAGCTTCTATGCCGTATTGGGAGCAGGTAGGGTTGAATCTACAACTTGCGCCCAAAATGGGAGACAGCAAGAGTTGGTAGGCCCGGATCAACACCAGGAACAGGATCCCGACTCCCCGCTTAATCAATTTCTCCCAAATATAAACCAGTATATTCACTACATAATTTGAGTAAGGCATCGGCCAGTTTTTCTGAAATAATATCAAATTCCAGAATTTCGTTTGGCAGATACTGGATGGCGAAATAAACAGGTTGGTTAACCTGTTCAAAAAAGGTGCTTAACAGTTCTGCTTTTTGAAGCCGGTAAGCTTCCCGGATCCTTCGCTTTATGAGATTTCGATCAGAAGCCTTTTTGATCCGACGCTTTGGTACAGAGATCAAAACCTGGACCTTGGATTCGCCTTCCTGAAGAGGTAGCTCTGGCTTGACAAAAATGATCCGGAAAGGATACAAAACGAAAGAAGAACCTTTGTGGAAAAGCCCATCGATAAAGGTCTTATTACACAAACGTTCTTCTTTACGAAATGTATATTTCTTCATTGTTACAGGTTGAACCAACCTACGTAACAGCAGGTCAGGCCTTGTGGCGTGGTTCGTCAGAAACGCTCAAACGTTTCCTGCCTTTGGCTCTGCGGGCAGCAAGCACGCGCCTTCCATTGGCAGTACTCATGCGCTCCCTGAAACCATGTTTATTCTTTCTCTTGCGCTGCGAAGGCTGAAATGTTCTTTTCATGTCGCTGTAAACTTATGCTTTATTTGCTAATATTTAATATCAAAACCTACCCCGTCACAAACAGGACTGCAAATGTACAGCTTAATATTTTAATATCAAATAATTCTTGAAAAATAAATACTGCAAAGCTTACTTTGACTTGAGCAGATCGCGAATTTCACCCAGCAACACTTCTTCATTCGATGGAGCAGCTGGAGTCTCTGGAGCAGCTTCTTCCTTACGCTTCAATGAATTAATTCCTTTGATCATCAGAAAAATACAAAATGCTATAATCAAAAACTGGATAATCGAGTTCACAAAATTACCATAAGTAATACTGACCTCTGATATCCCGGCCACCTCGTTGGCTTCTTTAAGCACATATTTCAGACTGCCGAAATCAACTCCACCGGTGATATATCCAATTGGTGGCATGATCACGTCATCAACCATGGATGAAACAATCTTACCAAATGCCCCACCGATAACAACACCCACTGCCAAATCGACTACGCTGCCACGCATAGCAAATTCCTTAAATTCTTTAACGAAACCCATGTGAGAAAATTTTAATAAATGAATAATTAAGTTTAATATACTATAATTGTCAACTCAAAAATCGAAATTAATACCGGATTAACAAATTTTTTAACAGTAATTATGTCTAAAACCATGAATTCGGAAAATATTCGTACATTTGTATTCAAAAAACTATCAAGATGAATGTATTGATCACTGATGATCATGACATCGTACGGCTTGGATCGTCGATTGTCATTCAGGAGATTATTCCGGGAGCAACAATTCATCAGGCAACTGATTTTGCAGAAACTATCAATATGCTTTCTGCCAGTTCTTATGATTTGCTTTTGCTGGATATCAATATGCCCGGTGGAAACAATATTAAAATGATAGATGAGGTACTGAAAGTGCAACCAAGTATCAAAATCCTCGTGTTTTCATCTTATGAGGAATCTATCTATGCCTTACGCTACCTGCAGGCCGGGGCAAGTGGATTTATCAATAAGAACAGTCCCAAGGAGGAACTGAAAAACGCTATTCTAAGCATTATTGAAAAGGGCAGGTACATGAGCCCCGAGGTCAGCAATCAATTTCTGGACAGTATCACACAGGGGAAATCATCCAAACTGAAGGCCAACCCCCTTAACTCTCTTTCAAATCGTGAAATGGATGTTGCTAAATTTTTGGTAAAGGGGCTGAGTATTATTGAGGTGTCGAAAGAAATGAATTTGAAAAATTCAACGATCAGCACCTATAAAACCCGGATTTTCGATAAATTGCAGATAGATAATATTGCTGATTTGATCGACGTATTCAGGCTTCATTCGGACGATTGACATTTCTCAAAGCCTATCCATAGTCATTACTGGAATATCTTTTGATGGGGCTGCCAGCATCGGCCCCCATCCTTTATTAGCTTCAAAACAATAACCTTTCTCAGCATCCAATTCCCACAACATTGGAGCCAAAAAAGAGGTTGTGGCTTTGAATCCCTGAATGATGGCCTGTAGATTTCCGGTATCTTTGGAGTTCTTTGCTTCGTTTTCTATCTCATATGGCCCAATAAACCCAATTTCGTTAAGGACATCTACAAATCCGCGCCAATCCATGCTATCAGTACCCCCAAAACCGGGAAGCATGGCTTCGTAATGATGGCGATCCCAGTCATGCGCCGGAACTGCAACTCCTGCCCTTTCTGCAAGTTGTGGATCGACTGCTTGCATTGGGTACATTCCTCCCCATTCAATTCTGGCTTTTCCGCTGAGGTTACGGGTGGCCTTGACGTGAATCCTGTGAAGACGGCTAACATCCGTATGGCGAATCACCTCTATGGGGTCGGTTTGCTGCCAGACATCGTGCGAGGGGTCATAAATCTCACCGTGGGCCTTACTTGGAATCAGCTCATACATCAATTTACGAGCCGCCAGGACACCCGGAAGATTATTGAATGTATTGGTATAAGCAGACGATCTCCAACCTTCCATCGGACAGTTTTCATATAAAACGGTCACTCCAAGATCTTCTGCGTACTTGATGATTGGCGAAAAAACCCGCTGGTACTCTTCCAGATTCTTTTGAAAACCATTTTCCTGGCTTCCAATCTCATGATTATACCCCACAAATGTTCCCACTTTGACATCATTGGCATCACCACCCAAAAGATGGGCAATCCGAATCAACCTAAGAAGATGGTTCTGGTTTTTGATACGGTGAGACGGATCTCCACCAATCATATTTTCAAAGGCACCGAGAGACAATCTCAAACCGGCACTGTTGAATCGCCCTAATAGATTACGAGCTTCCTCCAACCCAAAACTCTCATAATCCAAGTGCGTGGCTGTATGGTCTTGCCTGCTTCCGTCACGCCGGAAAACACAAAGATCGATTCCCTGAGCACCAATGGCAAGGGTTGTCTCGATCAATTTTTCCAAATCCAGCTTATCAAAAGCCGAACTCATCACCCAAACAGGATTATTCCTTTTCATATTGAATTCTCTACCCCCTATCGAATATTTTTAACGGATCAGATCCGAGAAATGAATTCATTTCCCGGAGATTTAATAAAAAAATAGCCCTGAATAATCAGGGCTAAGATCTTACAGCTTCTTAATATACAATACCTAATTTGTGATTTTCAAAACAAAATAGGGCAAATAATATCAAGGTTGATCAAATAATAATAGTGCAAAAATTATTTTGCGTTTTTAGCTTCCTGAATTTCCAGGCGAATAGTCTGTGCAAGATTTTTGACGTCCTGAAGACCTTTGCGTACACGGGTACCCGCTGCATTGTTTCCCTTGTTGAAGAATTTGTCAGCGTCAGCTTCCAATCCGTCAATTAAACTTTTTAGTTCGTTGAATTTTGCAATACTTGCCATAATAAATACTCCTTTTCGTTTAATTAAGTTAATAATAATTTACTGCGGTCTAAATGTAGAACCTTTTTTTGAAAAAAAAAACATTAAACCATTGATTATGTGATAAAAGCCCTGATTTTTTTCCACATTCCCATATTTTCACTACGGAATGATATTGCTTTTCAGCCTTAATTACTTGTTTTACAATCAATTGCTTTGTTTTTTTTCTAAAACCTAAATTTCTAATCAAAAACCTTCAATCCACGTTATCGTGTAAAAACGTGTTATTAGGCTTGATTTGCGTAACACCATCCTCCATAGATAAGGTAAATTTCGAAACATGGGAATCGGATGAGTGTGGCGTTTTGTCCAAAGACATTTGTTTCCTTTTATAAGCCGGTTCGGACTCAAGCTCCTGCAAACCATTGGCACTTTTCAAT
>DATGNG010000199.1:0-2639 GCA_035306865.1 Sphingobacteriaceae bacterium | reverse complement strand
TCAGCCCAAAGCCTTTTTCCTGCTTCGCAGGTGGGCTTTTCTCATTTCAGGTCCTCTTCGAAGCAAGCTTCGGAGGCCCGTGAAATGAAAAAAGCCCCCTCGTTTCACGAGGAGGCTTTGTGATCCCGCTGGGATTATTTTGCAATGATCCCTCCGCACTGCTCAGCCCAAAGCCTTTTTCCTGCTTCGCAGGTGGGCTTTTCTCATTTCAGGTCCTCTTCGAAGCAAGCTTCGGAGGCCCGTGAAATGAGAAAAGCCCCCTCGTTTCACGAGGAGGCTTTGTGATCCCGCTGGGATTCGAACCCAGGACCCATACATTAAAAGTGTATTGCTCTACCAGCTGAGCTACGGAATCCCCTTTCTTTTGCTGAAAGTGGTGCAAAGATAGGATTATCGTTGATTCCCACCAAAAATTATTTAAAATAATTTGTAATTCCCTGGCAATTATGGCTTGACGAAAAGTGTTTCTCCCGAAACCACGGTTCGAAGCGTTTTTACATCCCTCAATTTGTCCGCATCCTCTGTCATGATGTCGGATTCCAGGACCACAAAGTCTGCGGCTTTACCTGCTTCAATGCTGCCGCGGCTGTCTTCCTCAAAAAATGAATAGGCCGCCCAGATGGTCATGCCACGCAGGGCTTCTTCCCGTGTAAGGGCGTTTTCCATTTGAAAGCCGCCTTCTGGTAGTCCACGACTATCGACACGAGCTACGGCAGCATGGAATCCGAAAAGCGGATTGATATGCTCTACGGGGAAGTCGCTGCCCAATGGCAATACTCCTACTTGATCCAACAGATCTTTGAACGCATAGGCTCCTTTCAGCCGCTCGGCACCGATACGGTCAATGGCCCAGAACATGTCCGAAGTGGCATGGGTGGGTTGAACAGAAGGAATGATTGAAAACTCACCAAATTTATCAATATCGCCGGGAGCCAGAATCTGGGCATGTTCAATCCGCCAGCGACGGTCATTTTTGCCTTTCAGGTAACGTCCATAAGCATCCAGCATAAAGCGGTTGGTGGAGTCACCAATAGCGTGCGTAGCAACCTGGAATTCGCTGTCGATGATTCGTGCCAACGCATTGTCAATGGTTTCCGGGGAATAGAGCAGGAATCCTTGACTGGCATCATCCGAATAAGGGGACAAGAGGCAGGCTCCACGGGAACCCAGGGCACCGTCGGCCAGAATCTTGAAGGTTGCTACCGTAAATTTATCGGTGATATAGGGTCCCTGGGCCAGGTAATGATCCAGGTCTTCGTCTGAAATATTGATCCAGGCATGGTTGCGGATTTTCAATTCCCCGGCTTTATACAGATTGTCCAAAAAATCGATCCTATTCCTATCAAGCCCGGCATCATTGACCGTTGTCAAACCCACCTCAGCACATAATTGCTCCGCTTTTTTCAGCAGGGCAACCAACTCCGAGTCCGTAGGTTGTGGGATTTGTCGGCCAACGGCATCCATCGCATTATCCACCAAAATTCCGGTCAAACGGCCGTTTTTGAATTCAATGGAACCGCCTTCAATCCGGGCAGGTCTCGTGATACCGGCCAATTCCAGCGCTTTGGTATTGGCCAATGCCGCATGTCCATCTACCCGAACGATATATACAGGCAGGTCAGGAAAGACCTCATCCAACCAGGCCCGGTCAGGAAAGGTTTTGACCGGCCAAAGATTCTGGTCCCAGCCCCGGCCGACCAGCCATTGGGCTTCCGGAAACTCATTGCGGAAAGACTTGAGACGCTCGATGATTTCCTCAAAGGAGGAAGCCCCCATCAAATCAGCCTGCATCAAGGTGCGGGCAAAACCCAAAAAATGGGAGTGGGCATCATAAAAGCCGGGATAAACCGGCAATCCGCCCAAATCATGGGTTTCCCCAGCCGAATATTCCGCCAGAATATCCTCAGTTGTGCCAATTTTCACAAATTTCCCATCCTTCACGGCAAAAGCATCCTGAACAGAAAAGGTCTCATCCACCGTATATACCTTGGCATTATACACGATAAGATCCACCTCACTTTTCCCCTGACAACCCGCAAACACTACTGCAGCTGCGGCCAATAAATAGACTAACTTTTTTTTCATATTTGGTGTTATTTGATTTGTTCTGCTTCAATTATTCGGTCCACTCCCTGCATATCCTTCATAATCCGAACATTATTAAATCCTTTTTTCGATAGCAATTCCCGAATATCCCGTCCGTATTTTTGATTGATCTCAAAGTACAATTTACCATCCGGCAACAGATGGTGCCGGGCAAAATCTGCAATATACTGATAGAAGAGCAGAGGGGATTCCTCCGGTACAAAGAGGGCCAGATCAGGCTCAAAATCCAGCACATGGTTTTCCATTTCCATTTTTTCTGTGGGGGTAATGTAGGGCGGATTGCTCACTACCAGATCAAAACGGAGATCCGAATCGACCACCAATTCCCACTCCAAAATATCGGCCTGAATAAAATTGATTTCCAAGCCCAAAGAGTTTGCATTCCTCCTCGCCACCTCCAAAGCCTCCCCCGAAATGTCCATAGCATACACTTCCGCATCCGGGAGCGATTTCTTCAATGCCAGGGCAATACACCCACTTCCGGTACCAATATCAATAATTCGGGGCGAATTAGAAAGATGTGACTTCACCAT
>DATGNG010000198.1:0-11208 GCA_035306865.1 Sphingobacteriaceae bacterium | reverse complement strand
AATGGAATCATATTGGAAGTGTAGGTCCCCACGTAACTTTCCAAATCCTCATTGGAAACTTCTAATTGTGTAAATTCGGGGATTTCGAAGGGCTTGCCAAACAAGGCGCTCAAAACAGCGATAGAAATATCATTATTGCTGAAATTGGTGCCGTTCGAAGTCAGTGCATAAGAAACATTCCCATTTTGAAAATGGGCAAAAACAGAAGAAAATCCATCGATTCCTCCGGTATGCCCTAATCCCATATGCTCATAAAAAGGAATCTGGATCAGTCCCTGGCCGAAGCCTCCTTTAATGGCCTGCATACGTTTCAAGCTTTCCTGCGAGATTAGGTTGCCGTTAAAAAGGGCATCACTGAACCGGACCAAATCACTGGGCGTGGATACCAGGGCACCCGCTCCCAGCGGTACGGAAGGATGGGTTTCCGGGGACAGGTCCCATTTCCCGGTATATTGATAAGACTGGGCTTCCCCGTCTGCTGAATTGATTTTCCTGCCTACATAAGTGTCTTTAAGCCCAATTTTATCGACAATCAGACTTTCCACCAATTCTGCATAGGGCCTTTGAAAGCCTTTTTCCAGAATATAGGTCAAGAGCACATAATTCGAATTGCTATAAGCTGATCGGGAGTCCGGCTCGAAATCACTATCGGATGCTGCTATCCTTGCGACCATTTCCTCCTCTGTTTTTGCCTGCGTATTCCAGGTCAGGTAATCCGCATCATCCGTGAAGTTGTGGATGCCGCTGCGGTGGTACAGCAGTTGTTCTATTGTGATCCTATCCGCATTTTTTATAGTGGGGAAATAATGGTCAAGTGTCTGATTGATGTCCAGTTTTCCTTCTTCGATCGCCATCAATACCAAAACAGCAGTAAAGGTTTTGGATATGGAGCCTATGCGGTATTTGGTTGAGGCATCTGCCTTTTTTTGCTGGGCCAGATCTGCATAGCCAAGGGTACGGGTATAGATCAATTGACCGTTTTGGGAAATCGCCACACTGCCCATAAATTTGTCGTTTGCTTCCAAAGCATCAAAATATTGGTCCAGTCTGGCATTGTCGAAGGTCTGACCGGAGACTTGGGCGGGTTGGGCAAATGCGGTTGCTGTAAAGACATACAGAACCATAAGTAGGGAAGTGAATCGTTTCATTAAGCTAAATTAGGAAAAATATAGGAGCTTATGCGATATCAATTTCTTTCTTTCCCAAATTCCCCATATTTGTATGAATTTGGGGATTTTGTGTTTTCGCTAAAACACTCTTTCCGAGAAATGAATTCATTTCTCGGAAAGAGTGAAAGCTGTGAAAGGAGTGATTTTAAAAAAAATATAAATTAACACAAGGTTGGCCAAATTATTTGCTTAGTCCACAGGTTTTGAATCTGATCCCAATTTACAGCAATAAAAAAGTCCCTCCAGGCTGGGGGGACTTTTTTGAAGTGCCCGGAGAGAGACTCGAACTCTCAAGGGACAATTCCCAACGGCTTCTGAGACCGCAACGTTTACCAATTTCGCCATCCGGGCGGCACTTTCTTCACCGACTTTCGGTCGGATCGGGATGCAAATATATTACTTTTATCGGAATCCCGGAACCAAAAGAAAAAAATGTTTTATCCTACCTTTTTCCTTCCGTATGCAATTCGCGTGATCACAACAAACAGTACAGGGACTACAAAAATGGCCAGGATGGTGGCCACTGTCATTCCCCCAAAAACTGTCCAACCAATGGTCTGTCTGGAGATTGCCCCCGCACCGACCGAGAACATCAGCGGTACAATACCCAGAATAAATGCCAATGAAGTCATGATAATCGGCCGCAACCTCAATTTGACTGCTTCCATTGTAGCTTTGATAATATCCATTCCCATATCCACCCTTTCTTTTGCAAATTCTACAATCAAAATCGCATTCTTAGCAGCTAATCCAATGATGGCCACCAATCCAATCTGGGCATAAATATTATTGTCCAGGTGGGGGAGAAACATCAAAACGAGGATGGCTCCAAATAGTCCCAGCGGCACTGAAAGCAGGATAGAGAAGGGTACTGACCAACTTTCGTACAAGGCTGCAAGCAGCAAAAACACAAAGATTATACAGAGTGCAAAGATCTGAATGGTGGTATTGCCGGATTGCTTTTCCTGCAAACTCAGCCCTGAAAACTCATATGAATAACCTTCGGGCAGGTATTCGGCTGCTACCTCTTCCAAAGCCGCCAATGCATCCCCGCTACTATATCCCGGGGCTGCAGTACCGCTTACTTCTATAGACCTGAAAATATTGAAGTGGTTGATGATTGAGGGTTTTTCTACGATTTTGTAATCAATCAGCGAACTGATGGGTACAGAAGCTCCTTGCTGGTTTTTGACGTATAATTTAGTGATGTCTTCAATTGACATTCTATAAGTGGTATCGGCTTGTGTAACCACCCGGTAATTTCTGCCGTATCTGGTGAAATCATTAACATAACTACTGCCCAAATACGCGGAAAGGGTACTATAAACCTGACCTATAGAGACTCCCATGCGTTTTACCTGATCTCGGTTGATACTCACTTCATAATTTGGGGTGCGGGAATTGAATAGGGTATAAGCCATGCCGATTTCAGGCCTTTGGTTCAAGGCCGCCACATATTCGCCCACTACGCCTTCAAAATCCTTGATTTCCGAGCCGCGTTGATCCAGTAGCTGTATGGAAAAGCCTCCGCTCATTCCCAATCCCGGAATGGCAGCAGGAGAGACCGCCAATAAGGTGGCTGGCTGGTAACCATTGTACCGTTGCCTGATTTCATCCAATATTTCAAAGACACTTCTTTCTCTTTCCTGCCAGGGCTTGAGTTGAATAAAGAACGTGGCTCCGTTGGATTTAAATGATCGGTTTAGGAGGTTGATTCCTGCAATCTGCGTGAAGTTGTTGATTTCGGGAATAAATTCATGAAAATCAGCTTCGATTTCTTCCAGCACCATGGTGGTACGGACTGCTGAAGAACCTTCCGGCAGGGTCACCCCGACCATAAACAGACCCGCATCTTCCGATGGAATAAAACCGGCGGATTTGGTATTAAATAACCCGAGCGCACCTACATAGATACAGACCAGCATGACCAGAATCAGAGGAGCTCTTTTAATGCTCCACTGCACGCCATTTGAATAACCTTCAGTCATTCTTGCAAACCAATTATTGAAACGGTAGAAAAGACGGTTCAAGCCTTTGGACTCGCTGGTTAGTTTTGCAGGTTTGAGCATAATGGAACATAATGCGGGGGTCAGGGTCAGGGCCACAAAGGCCGAGATCAGAACTGAAACCGCAATGGTCAGGGCAAACTGTTGATAGAGCTGGCCTACCATGCCCGGAATAAAGCCCACAGGGACAAAGACTGCCGCCAAAATCAGACCGATAGCTATTACCGGTGCGGTGATATCCTTCATTGCCCTCCTCGTTGCCTCTTTAGCGTCCAACTTAGCTTCATCTATGTAATGCTGCACAGCCTCCACTACCACAATGGCGTCATCCACTACGATCCCAATAGCCAACACAAAGGCTAACATCGTAAGATTGTTAATTGAGAATCCAAAGAGTTGGAAGAAAATAAAAGTACCCACTATGGAAACTGGTATGGCCAGGATCGTGATAATAGTCGCACGCCAGCTTTGAAGAAAAACAAACACAACGATCGTCACCAGCAAAAGGGCCTCCAACAAGGTCAGTATGACCGCTTTTATGGATGCTTCGATTACCGAAACGGTTTCATAAGATACCAGATAATCCACATCACTGGGAAAATTCTGTTTCAGCATATCCAATGCGGCATAAATACCTTTTGCGGTTTCCATGGCATTCCCGCCCGGGGTCTGGCTGATCATCATTCCCGAGGACACCATGCCATTGACTTTGTTAGTCACACCATAGCTGAATTGTCCCAACTCCACCCTGGCTATATCCCGAAGGTAAACCAGCGAGCCATCAGGAAATGTTTTGACCACGATATTTTGAAATTCTTCTTCGGTGTTGAGATCTCCGTCCAACACAACCGGAAACTCAAACACTTGGTCAGCGGCCTGGGGCCTGGCTCCCACACTTCCTCCGGGGATGCGGGTGTTCTGCTCACGGATGGCCTCGTTGACCTCGGCCGGAGTCAGGTTAAGGGAAGCCATCTTAGCTGCGTCCAGCCAAACCCGCATACTGAAAGGCTGACCGAAGGCCATCACATCCCCTACTCCTTTGACACGCATCAAGGCGTCCCGTATATACAGGTTGACATAATTGGTCAGGAAATTTTGATCCCTTGTCCCATTGGGGGAATAAAGCGTGATCATCATCAACACATCCGTATTGGCTTTTCTGGTGGTCACTCCCAGTCGTCTGACTGCCTCAGGCAATGCGGGTTCGGCAATTCCCACCCGGTTTTGTACATCCAGCGTTGCGATATCAATATCAGTACCCACATCAAAGGTCACAGTAATATTCGATCCCCCATTTGAAGTACTGTTTGAACTCATATAGGCCATCCCCGGAGTACCGTTGATCTGGCTTTCTATCAATGTGGTAACCGTCTGTTCTACCGTCTCGGCATCTGCACCTGTATAGTTGGCACTGACAGTCACTGTTGGCGGCGCAATAGAAGGGTATTGGCTGACAGGCAATGAAAAAATAGAAATTGCCCCTACCAATACGATCAGAATCGAAATTACTATAGCGGTAACTGGTCTTCTTATAAATACTTCTGAAATCATTATTCTGCTTTAAATGCTGTTTCTGCTAAAAATCTAATTCTTCTTTAGTATTACTACTACTCAACTACTACTCACCGCTTCCCGCTTGTACCAAAGCGCCATGCCGCAGATTGATCATTCCTTCAGTCACCACCTGGTCACCCAGGGCCAATCCTTCAGCCACCACGGTTTTATCTCCCGATTTCAAACCCAGTTTGATAACCCGCTGTTCCACCCGGCTGCTGTCTCCAAGCACATAAACGGTTGTCTGGCCCAGCTGTTCCGTCACAGCTTTATAGGGAATCACCAACTGTTTGGTTTCCGATCGCTGCCGAATGCGTAATACTGCACTCAATCCTGCCCTTAGTCGCCCTGACGGATTGTCAAAAGTAGCCCTTACGGTAATGGTTCCTGTATTTCTGTTTATAGCTCTGTCGAGAGTGGTAATACGTCCGGATAAAGGATAAATTTCTCCCCCGCCCAGTTCCAACATAATGACCGAATCCGCTCGGGCAGCACCGCTCTGCTGCAGTTCCAGCATTTCCTTGAGATCGCTTTCATTGGCCTGAAATTCTACTGCGATTGGGCTTGTGGAAGAGATGGTGTTGAGCAAAGTTGAACCTGCGGAGACCAACGCTCCGGTACGTACCTGAGAAATCCCGATAATGCCGGAAAATGGTGCCCGGATTATTGAGCGATCCAGGTTGGTCTGTGCGGTTGTCAACGCTGCCTGAGCAGCATTCAGCTGAGCTTCTGCAGTTTGTAATTCTGTGCGTGAATTGTCCAGTACCTGCCTTGCTATCGCATCTCTTGCAGCCAATGATTCATATCTGGCAAGATCCCTTTCCACTCGTTCTTTGTTGGCCTTTGTTATATTCAAATTGGCTTTGGCCTGTTCCAGGGCTGCGGAATATCTCACCTGATCCACTTCATAAAGTTTCTGCCCCATACTGACCTCCGCTCCATCTGCTACAAAAATCCCGGTAACATATCCCGAAACCTCCGCTCGCAATTCGGTTTCACGCAATGGAACCACATTTGCCGGATATTGACGGTAACCGGTCACAATTTCCTCAGTCACAGGAGTCAGTGTCACCGGCACAGCCATTTGTCCGACAGCCGCCTGTTGAGCCGCGGGTTCATTGCTGCAGGCATTCAATACACACAAGCCTCCAATCAGGAGAATTAGCCCTATTGCGTGCCTGGATTTATTTTCACTTAATTTCATCAGTTTCCTGTTTATCAGAATCTTATTCATCAGACTTATAGTTTTCCTTATGTTATTATTCGACTTTCGATTTTCCCGGCGTCTGTTATTATTCAATTTTTCCCAGCGCCTTTTCTGCATCCAATTTGCCCGACATCAATGCATTCAATGCATTTAGGTAATTCAATTTTGTGGTTCGCAATTCGGTTTCTGCCAGCATTAAATCCAGATAAGTTTTGATCCCCTCATTATACTGCAAGCGGATGACCTCATACACTTCTTCTGCAAGGTCCACAGTCTCCCTTGCAATTTTCCAATCATTGAGGTTTGCTTTATAAGCTGCCAATGCCCGCTGATATTCGGTGTCTATGGATTGCTGCATCAGGAGCAGATCCCAATCCAATCTATCCTCCATCAAGCGGGAAATCCGAATTTCCTGCACCCGCCTTGTTCCCTGGAAAATCGGAAGGCTCAGATTCAGGCCAAAGACCGAACGCGGATAGTGCTGCCCGTACATTTGACTAAATTGATCATGACGAAAATCCCAGGCATAATTATAGGACGCAGAAACTCGGGGAAGGAAGGCCCACTTGTTGTATTGGGTGTTGATTTCTTGTAACTTTTTGAGGGCTAATAATTGACGGTACTCCACCCGGTTTTGGTAATCTATATTTAATGTGGTATCCAATAGGATTTCCTGTTCCATTAATTGATAATCATAAGCCAGGTTGAGAGGCTGATTGGACTGCATGCCAATCAACTCCTTTAGGTAGGCATACTTGTAAACCAACAGTTCCTCCACTCTTTTTAGGTCCGCCCTTGAATTGCTCAGAGATATTTGAGCCCGCTTATAGTCGGTTTTGTCAACAATTCCAGTTTCATATCGGGCGAAAGCATCGTCCAATTGCTTTTGGATGCGGGCAATATTCTCTCGGATAATGTTGACTTGCTCATGACTGGTCAATATATCGTAGAATGCTTTGCTGACTGCCAAAATGGTGTTGATTCTCGTCTGTTCGGTCAACAGGGTATTGCGTTCCCGAATTGTTCCGGCGGCTTTTGAAGCTTGCATCAATGCCGGGTTTAAAATATTCTGATCTGCCTGTAAAATGAATGCACCCGAATTGATTTGACCCATAGAAATGGCCTGGTCCCCAATTCCAGTACTTGGTAAAATAATGTTTCGATTGTAATTGGCACCAGCCGAAATTTGTGGAAACCAACCCGATAAGGCAGAAGCAATTTCCCGCTCTCCAATCTCTTCATCAATAATAGATTGTTGCAGCCGCCCCTGATTCTGTAGCGCAAAGGCGATAAGATCTTGCAGGCTTGCATTTGAGGGCAGCATTTCTTGTGATGGAACTTGTTGTGCAAGTAAATTTGAGGAATAAAGCCCTATCAACCCAGCAATGATCAACCTTAAGGTCTTTCCTCTCCATTTTTTATAAATCATATTATATCTTCTATCTTTTGAATTCTTGATAATTTAGCAAAATAAGGCTTAAAGCTCGGTATATTATTATAATAACAAAAGTTTGACAATTTTCTTATTTTTGCAGGGAAGCCCATCCTTCGAATTGGAGGCTTTCTATATTTAAAAAAAAGCTACATTGAATTTTACAGACTTTAATTTCCAGGAGAACCTACTTGAAGGTCTTCTGAGTATGGGATATAAAACTCCCACCCCTATACAGGCAGAAACTATTCCGATCATCCAGGAAAATCACGATCTGATTGCCTGTGCCCAAACGGGTACCGGTAAGACCGCTGCCTATTTGTTGCCGGTCATGGATGCGATCTGCAAGCTGGACCGAAAGCCTCCCATCAGTGCATTGATTTTGGCACCTACCCGTGAATTGGCAGTGCAAATCGACCAACAGGTAGAAGGGCTGGCCTATTTTGCCGGGTTGAGTTCCATTGCCATTTATGGTGGAGGGGACGGAATGGCTTATGAACAGCAGCGCCGGGCACTGCGGGATGGAGTGGATATTGTGATTGCGACTCCAGGCAGATTGATTGCCCACTTGCTTTCGGGTGCAGTAAAATTTAATGAGGTTCAGTTTTTAGTGCTGGATGAGGCGGATCGAATGTTGGATATGGGTTTCAAAGACGATATTCACCAAATCGTCCGCGATTTGCCAACGCATCGGCAGACCGTCATGTTTTCAGCGACTATGCCTCCCAAGATCAGGGCTTTTGCAAAAACTTTGCTGAAAGACCCCAAGCAGGTAAATATTGCGCTCTCCCAACCAGCAGAAAAGATCAGACAGATTCATTACAAGGTCCTGGATGAACAAAAAGTTGCCTTGCTCAAGCACATATTGACAGATGGTGATTATAAAAGTGTCATCGTTTTTTCCTCTACCAAAGAAAAGGTGAAAATAGTGTATAGGGAATTAAAGAAATTGGGGCTGGACATACAAGCCTTCCATTCCGACCTCAAGCAAGATGAGCGGGAAGCCCTGCTTCTTCAATTTAAAAACAAACAGCTTTCCATTCTTATCGGTACGGATGTACTTTCAAGGGGTATTGATGTAGTAGGAATAGATTTGGTGGTAAATTTCGATGCGCCACCCGATCCTGAGGATTATATTCACCGTATTGGTCGGACCGCCCGTGCAGAACGAACCGGCACCGCAATTACTTTTGTTAATAAAAGGGATTATCGGCGTTTTCAGGCTATAGAGCAATTGATGGGTCGGAATGTGGAACAAGTAGAACTACCTTCCGAATTGGGAGCTTCTCCTGACCTGGATCAAAACCGGGAAATTAATCAAAACCGGGAAGGTAGGGATAACCGCAAGAACAAGCAAGATAGGGGTAAAAGGCGCAATCCGAATCAAGCGTCGAATTCCTCGCCTGCCAACGAGTTGCAAAGCAAAGCAACCAAGAAGAAGCGGAACAACAAAAATAGAAAAAAGTTTGTTCCAAGTGCTGCTAAGCTGCATTCAACTGAGCAAATAAGTAATGAGACTTCTAAAAATGATAAAAATATCTGATTGTAAATCAGGGAGTTAGAGTGGTTTAAGATTTTTTGTAAAAAAAATTTGCATTTATCAAAATAACCCGTATCTTTGCAGTATCATAATTTAGGTTTATAATTGGTTAGTAAAGGTTTCCATTCTCCCCGTTTGGAAACCTTTTTTTATTCCTGTAACGTTGCTTGTTTTTGCGTTTTTCTCAAGCCATCCAGCACTTCTTCTTCCGAAAACACTCCGCTTTTATTCCCAAATGAATTGGTAACATAGGTCAGAATATAGGCAATTTCTATTGCGCTCAATTGGGGATTGGCTGGCATTTGCATATTATAGATGTTTCCGGAAACTATGATTTCCTCGTGCATACCGTATTGAATGATGCCTGGCAAAGTCTCCCTGTTCCGGATCAGATAATCCGGATCGGTAAGCGGCGGGTAGAGCATGCCCAAACCTTCACCCTTGTCCCCATGGCAGTTTGCACAATGAACCGAATAGAGTTGATGGCCATTGGTATAATACTGTGCGGTTTTGATGTCCATTGTACCCTGGCAGTTTACCAGGAGCATTGTACTGCAGAGCAGTGTAGAAAATAATAAAACGAAGGGGATTTTCATTTATTCATATTCCTGCAATAGGATTTTCAGTTCCTTGCGAAGCAGTTCGATTTGTTCCTTTGACGTACCGTCATAGGCTCCCCTGATATGCCGATTATGATCAACCAGCACAAAATAACCCGAATGCTCATAACCGCCAGGTGCCGCTTCCTCCTCATTGGCATAACTCATATAATGTTCTGCCATCCCATAAATACCAGCTTTTGATCCAGTCACAAATTGCCATTGCTCATTGACCACCCCCAACCGATCCGCGTAATCCTTCAATACCGATGGAGTGTCGTACTTAAAATCAATGCTATGTGACAAAAACTTCACCCGGCTGTCGTTAAGATATTCATTGTAAACTTCCAGCAAATTGCGTTGCATGGTCGGGCAGATACTCGGGCAATGGGTAAAGAAAAAATTAGCCACATATACACTTTGATCAAAAAATGCATTCGTTATCAATACACTGTCCTGGTTGAGAAACTCAAAGTCGGGGATTTGATGATAGATTGTATCTGTCACTTCTTTTCCATCCACAATGGCTGTGACCACATCTCTCAGGCCCAAAATTGGTAGTTTTTCCTTTGCTTTTTCTCCCGAGGGCTGGCAGGATGCAAGCAGTAGGAAAATAGCAATCAGATTCCACTTATTATAAATCGGATAATTTTTCTGCACTTTCTTTACTGACTTCATCAAACAAGTTTTTCATTTTTTTAATCTTTTCCAGTTCGGACTGGTAATAGCTCTTTATTTCTTCTTCGCTTTTGTCCTGGGGATTCACGTCGAATTCCTTCATCCATTGCATCATTTGGTCAGTAGCTTCCCCCAAACGATTTTTAACCTGAGTCAGGTCCACACGCAATTGGGCAGTGTCCAGCGCATCATTCGTGGCCTTCAAACTGTCCATACTGACCAAAAAGGAGTCAATCCGTACGGTCTGCCGATCAAATAAACTGATTTGGGGCATAATTTCATCATGTACAGCAATGGTTTCTTCCTTCAGTTTTGTGATTTCCGCATTTTCCTTATTGCCACCACAAGCTGCTGTAATCAATAACAAAACCATTAAGGTGCTACTCAGGCACCACAAAGACTTCAAATTTTTCATCTGTTTATAAATTAAATAGGGTTAAAATCTCAATACAATGTAAACTCAACTCTTCTGTTTTTTTGCTTTCCTTCCTCCGTGTTGTTGTCGGCAATGGGCTGGGTTGGGCCATAACCTACTGCCTCGATACGGGAAGGATTTGCTCCTTTTCCAACCAGATAGGCTTTAACGGCTTCAGCCCTGTCTTTTGACAGTTTTAAATTCAATTCCAGCGAACCCGTATTGTCGGTATGGCCAGCCAGTTTCAGGCTAAAATTCTTTTCAATCAACAATATGGCAACTTTATTGAGGCTTGGGAATGAGGATGGGCGTATCGATGCCTGGCTCGAATCAAACTCCAGGTTTTGAATGGCTTCCTCAACTACCCGGCGGTCTTCCTCGGTCACATAAATTTGTTGAATGACCGGCGCTTTTGCATCCGGGAGCGGACAGCCGGACCCATCCACTTTGACACCTTCGGGAGTGTCCGGGCACTTATCATAACGATTGGCCACACCATCCTTATCATCATCGGCCAAATCAGCAAACAGACGTTCTATCTGATTTTGCAATCTCTCATTTTCCTTTGTGAGATTTTCTGCCTTTAGTTCCAGTTGCGCCTTTTGGTC